>NZ_JBJGXU010000020.1:0-95977 GCF_045447305.1 Pseudomonas sp. D47
CGATGTTCTCCTGAAAAAGTGACCCCCGCCGCGTGATAGCCAGTCACACTTGGACGTTCAAAGCCAGTTCGTTTCAGCTCATTGCTCAAGGACTGAGCAAAGGGTTCAGCCATCACTTTCTTTTTGCCAAGCAGTCCCAAGAACCCAGTCCGCTGAACATCAGATTGGGCAGCCCGCTCAAGATCCTTGGGGTGGAAGGAGGTAGGCGATCTAGTATCTGCGCTATAACAGGCAGTTACCCGAAAATCATTGAAATCCTTGTTTAGCCCCCCCTCTTTCAGGTGCTGTGCAACCTCCGCTGCACTCACCATCCCATTATTACACGCCGAATCAGCTGCCAGAATGTTCATGCCAGGACCACCATGACCAAGGATATACAATTTGTGCTGTTGCGGATGCAGCCCAGCCAGTGCCTCCCCCCCGTCATTACTTCTGATGTCTATACGCTTCAATATGCCAGCCTGATTACTAAGCTTAAGAGCGGCAGACATCGCCTTGTCGAAGACCGCCGGCCCTATTTTTTCACGAAACACTTCTTGGGTGAAGCCAGTCTTCTGCATTTCTGATTCAACTAGGTTAGGGAACTGGCTCCCCTCAGTAAAACGCTGGATCATGGCTTGCCGATACTGCTCTAAAGTTGTCTTATCATGATCATTTTTGACTATCAGTGGTAAGAGCTCTTTTCCCTGAGCTGCCTTGGGAATATTGCGCCCCAAGGCCATAGTCACTATGTCCTTCGACGCAAAGGGGGCGTACATCACTCCAATTCTGGATTGGGAGGATGGCCCGTTTAAAAAACTGGTCGTTGCTCCAGTAATCTGACCAGCACTGGCCTGGTGGGATACCGAGGCTGGGGACAGGGCTGTAATCCCCTGGCCCGAATTGACTCCCGAAATGTTTGGCATGGATTTACTCTCCTAAACGAAGCGAATGAAAAATAGCGGCCAGTTGATTTGCGAAACCAACAAATACAATCTGTAGCCAATCTTCCTTTTGTAGTTGATCCAAATCGACCCTGGCCTTCAGTTCGTAACCTTGCTCGCCCATACCAAGGGTAAGCTGGCCTCCTTCGACCCCCTCTACTGGAGTGGTGATAAAAGAAAGTACTGCCGCTGCCTCGTCCAATAATCGGGACTCAGTAAGTCCTGGCAATAGACTCCAGAGCCACAAACGATTATTTATCAAGGATAGCATTACGTCGGGCATATCGTGGATCTGTATGGCAATAGTGCTATGGGCATCCAAGTTGCGGACGGTTTCGGATGGCAACCCCATCTTTGTCAGCATCTCGATAACCAGCTCATCCAGGCCATGCGGTAGATCTTTGGTAAATCTCGATTGATCCATCTAACTCAGTCTATTCTAAAAATACTTCACTATTCAGCCGTGCACGCAAATTTCAATATATCAGCATTAGTCGCAATTTTTTATTTTGAATGGCTCTAGTGTCCCGAGCGCTTAATTCATTAGCTTATTTTTCATCACGCTCAGCTTTGCCATATGTACCGAGCTGATGATGGCCTCTGCCGTCTTGTTCCATTTGAACGGCTTGGCCGAGTGCTCGTTGTGAGCCGTGATGAATTGGCGGATCGCGGCTTTCAGGTCAGTAACGCTGGTGAAGACATCTCGATACAGCGCCCGTCTCTCCAACTGCGAAAACCAGCCTTCCACTGCATTCAGCCAAGACGCGCTGGTCGGTGTGAAGTGCAGCTTGAAGCGCGGATGTTTTTCCAGTCAGGCCTTGATCGCAGCGGTTTTGCGGGTCGAACTGTTGTCCAAAATCACATGGAGATCCAGCTCAGCAGGCGTGTTGCTATCAATCTGTCGGAGAAAATCCAGGAACTCCTTGGCCCGGTGCCGCTGGGTGATCCGGCCCATTACTTCACCAGTCATGATGTCGAACGCGGCGTACAGACTTGCCGTGCCATGGCGCTTGTAATCATGGGTTCGCCGCTCAATCTGCCCGGGCCGAGGTTGCAGCATTGGCTGAGTACGATCCAGCGCCTGGATCTGGGTTTTCTCGTCAACCGAGAGCACCATGGCGTTGTCCGGAGGGCTCAGATAGAGCCCGACCACATCAATGACCTTTTCGGCGAAGTTCGAATCATTGCTGATCTTGAATGTCTTCAGTCGGTGCGGTTTAAGATCGGACGCAGCCCAGATTTGTCGAACTTGCCAGGTGCTAACACGCGCGTACTTGGCCATCAATCGAACGCTCCAATTCGTTGCTTCCTTGGTAAGCGCTCCATAAACCCCGCATTCAAAGCGCTTAGCTGATGCCGGATGCTGTGCTTCCGATTCCCTCAGGAGCCTGTTCGCCATGATGCGACCCGATGCAAAAGTCGAGAAAGTGTTTCCATGAGGTTCATCCTTCGTTTGAGTGGCCACAGTAACGCTCTACCGTAAACACATAGCAAGCCGATCAGTTCAAAGACAGCTGACATCAAAAAAGCCCTCCTAACGCCGCCGGCTCCCAGTTCATAATCACCAACTCTCCGCTGATCTCGGCTTTACCCTGTCGCTGATTGGCCGTGCTATAGCGGATGTCGACTGTTTCAAAATGGAAGCCCTCAAATACACGGCGAATATCCGGGTGATCGTTGATGCTGACCATGACCTTCCCCTTGCAGCGCCGCATAAAATCGGCCATGCGCTCGTAGTTTTCAAAGGGAAAGTCAACGCCATAGCCCGCAGTCTGCCAATAAGGCGGATCCATATAGTGAAACGTATGGGCACGGTCGTAGCGCTCGGCACACTCAAGCCAGCCCAAGTTTTCCACGTAGGTGCCGGACAACCGCTGCCATGCTGCAGATAGGTTTTCCTCAATCCGCAACAGGTTGATGGCGGGGCCCGTCGTCGCGGTACCGAACGTCTGCCCGGTGACCTTGCCGGCAAAGGCATGGTGCTGCAGGTAAAAGAAGCGCGCGGCGCGCTGGATGTCGGTGAGGGTTTCAGGACGGGTCATCTTCTGCCATTCGAACACTTGCCGGGAACTGAGTGCCCATTTGAACTGGCGCACGAATTCCTCCAGGTGGTTCTGCACGACGCGGTACAGCGTCACCAGGTCACCGTTAATGTCGTTGAGGACTTCAACTGGCGCGGCCTGGGGACGCATGAAGTAGAGCGCGGCGCCGCCGGCAAAGACCTCGACGTAGCATTCGTGGGGTGGGAAGAGCGGGATAAGGCGGTCGGCCAGGCGGCGTTTGCCGCCCATCCAAGGGATGATGGGTGTGGACATATAAAAGCAAGACCTTTGCTGTATGAATAAACAGTGCTAGGCTCGCTCCGCTTTGTGCACGAAGCAGGAGCCTTGGCTGGACTTGCAGGGACGATCTGCGGGGAAGGTGGCCGGGTTGGATGTTGACGCATCCTGCCCGGCCGCTCCTTTTACTTCTGTGTAGAAACTTCTTTTGCGTAGGCCTGACAGGCCCGCAGGGCGATCAATCCTTGGTCGCCGGTATCGGTGATTCCGATAATTCGTTGAGCATGCGCTGGGTCAAGTTGGGCTCTTGAGGGGCCATGAACCACGCGGCCGGTGGTGGCGGTGGTTGACACTGAACAGCTGCTGTTGGCGTCGGTGGCGGCGAGTACGACTGACAGCCGCAAATCAGCAGTAGCCAGGCGATCACGCAGAAGAGCCTGCTTCGTTTGCTCATCGGTCAATTCCTTGTGGTGGGTTTCGTCTTTGTTCTGCAGGCGCTGCTCCAGGGCGAAACGCTTCTCCTGCTCAGTGCGCTGTAGGGCGGCAGCGGCTTGGGATAACTCGTTGAGGGTGTCAGCCTGCAGGCTGGCCTGGCGCTCCAGCTGCTGGCCGTAACGCCATCCTTGAGCGATCCATGCCATGGCCGCAGACCCGGCTGCCAAGATCATGAACAACACACCAGTGGCCGCGATGCGGTATTGAGCAGGGATCAGGTCGAGGAGACGCATAACACCTCCCTCGCCCTGACCCAGATCTGCAAGCGATCCTCCAGGCCATTCAACCCGCCGTTGATCCGCCGGGTGATGGTGTTGAATTGCTCCTGATCCGCTAGAGCATTCAATCCGTTTACCGACCAGAACCATGCGGCAGACTCTGCTGCCCACTCGGGCAGTTCGAGCAATTCCGGCGTGCGCAGCAATCGCTCATCGCCGAACAGTGCCAGGCTGCAGCGCAGGTAGTTGTCGTGACCGGTGATCTGGATCAGGCCGCGACCACGATAGCGCTGTCCATCGCCGTCTGGCTCCAGGGTATTGCCGAGTTTGGCAGCCAGGGTGCCGGTGTCGTATTTGCTGAGGTACTTATCGCCGCCCAGCTCACGGACGTACTGCAGTTGCCCCGACTCGTGGCCGACCTGGGCGAGGAATGCCGCCTGACGCTTCGGTGTGCTGATCTGCCGATGCTCCATTGCCGCGTTCAGGGCAGATACAAAAACGCCCGCTTGGCGGCGGGCGTTCGGCATGATGCGTAGCAGCTGTTGCTCGGTAACAGACATAAAAACTCCAGACATAAAAAAACCGCACTCAGGCGGCGATGGGATGCACTACTGCTTCTCGACGCTCACTACTTTGAGCGGCTTCTTTTCCTTCTTTTTCTTGCCTTTGGATTTACCTTTCTTACCGGCATTGCACTCCACCGTGGTCGACCAGCCAGACTGGGTGAACACCTGCTCGACCGAGTCCGCCAAGTACTCTCCGTCAAGGCCGACCTTGAAACCCTGGGCGTTGATCAGGCGTTCGGCAAAAATGTCTGTTCGGCCAGGCATCTCAAAACGCACGTCGGCGGTCGAGCGATTGAACGCCGCCAACCGTGCCTTGGCTGCAGCCTCGGCGGCGGTCTTGTTCGGGTAGATATGCCGATCGGTATGCACCGCCGGCAATCCATCCGGGGCGTCGTCATTATCAACGGTGACCACCGACAGCTTGCCGTCCTTCTTGTTCTGATGCTTGGCCGCCACAGCCTTGTGCGAGTTGCGATCCCCAAGGCTGAATTGCCATCGACTGAGATCGCTCTTCGTCAGGGTGATCGCGCCGAACGTCTTGCCGCTGGCAGTCTGGCTGCCTTGACGTGGCATCACCAACAGCTTGCCGTCGGCCACCTTGGCCGTGCAGTCGTATCGCAGGGGGTTGCGGAACGCATGCCAAAAGTTGCGGAACGGATCCTAAATCACAGGCAATAAAAAACCCCGTAGACGTTAATCTACGGGGTTTCTAAGAGTGGAGGCCGAGGTCGGAATCGAACCGGCGTAGGCGGATTTGCAATCCGCTGCATAACCATTTTGCTACTCGGCCTCAAACGATCAATGCCCTTACCACTGACATTCACCGCATAAAAACTTGAGTGGGCTATAGAACCCTGCCTCTACTCTAACTTATTGAATGCATTGAAGTTTTTAATGCTTCGTTGCGTTCGATGGGCGCCATTATGTACTCATTTGCTTTTGGCTGCAACCCCTTGATTTCAAAAATATTTCGTATTGGCATCAAGGGGTTGCGCCCCTGCCCTACTCCTTGATGAGCTGTTGCTGATACTGCGGGTCGGCCTGGATCTGGGCTTCGGTGAAGGGCAGCGGGCGCAGTTTTTTCTCGGAGAAGGCTTGGGTCTGGTCCTTTGAATATTTCGATTGGGGGTTGCTGGATTCGGAGAACGCCAGGACGCCCAGGGCTTGGGGGCCTTTGTCGTCAAAGGTGACGATTTGCAGGTAGCTGCTGCCGCTGACCACTTCGCGCTTGCCGTCTTCGCGGGGCACGGTTTGCATGGCGTTGTAGATGCCAAGTTCTTGAGGGCCGCCGTGGATGGGGATTTGGCCGCAGACTTGGATGTCGCCCCAGCGGGTCAGGCCAAGCTTGCTGACGTCTGCGGTGGAGGCCAGCATGGCTTCGCGCAGGGCTTTGGCGACGGGTTCGCGGTCGATGGCCAGGCCGCGTGGCGTGGTCAGCGGGTGCGCCGGGTCGAAGGTGACGCGCCAGGCGTCGGGGAGTTGCTGCAGGTGTTCGAACAGGTTGATGAAGTGCACCAGCCCCAGGCCGCTGTCGAGGTTGGCGCGTTGGTCCCAGCTTTTCAGGCTGCTGCACAATGGCTGCAAGGTCGCCGCGTCGGTGCCGAGGTGTTTGGCGCAAAACTCAAGCAGGTCGGGCATGACTTGGCTGGCGAGGTAGACCTCGTTGTCCATCACCATGTTTTGTAGGTCGACCACGCCGATCGGTTGTTTCTCCAGGGATTGCAGGCGTTGCACGGCGAATCGCGCGCGCGGGCCGAGGCCGATGTGGTCTTGGCTGATTACTGGGGAGAAACCGGTGAGCGGCGCCTTGGGGTTGGCCAGCCACGCGGAGTCATTGGAGTGTTGTACGTAGTCGGTGCGTTGCAGTTGCGGCAGTTGGTCAGCGGCGAAGATGCCGGGCTGCGCCGCACGTGGGTCAATGTCCCAGGCGCAGGCGCTGTGGGCGCCGTCGAGCATGATCATCTGCAGGCCGGCCCGTGGGTCGCTGCATTGCGCGAGTTTGGCGGCGCTGACGTTGGGTACCACCGACAGGTTCATGTACAGGCTCTGGCCCTGGTCATCGGTGGCCACGGTATTGACCCATGGGATGCCTTGCAGGGTATGCACTGAGGTTTGCAGTTCCTTGAGGCTGGTGGCGCGGTTCATGGCGTACCACTGCTGCAGCACGCGGTCGTTGCCCAGGTTGGCGTCGCGCAGGCTGAAGGCATAGTGGTTGTCCCAATCCAGTTTGCCGGGCCATTGCACCACCGGGCCGAATTGCGAGCTGTAGACGGTATGCGGCTGGGCCTTAAGGCTACCGTCGGCTTGCTTGACCTGCACGGTTACCGAGGTTTTCTCCAGGGCAATGGATTTGCCGTCGAGCAAGTAGCGTGTGGAATCCTTGGGATCAAGGGTGAGGCGGTACAAGGTGAAATGCTTGGAGGTGTCGACGGTGTGGGTCCAGGCCACGTGCTGGTTGAAGCCGATGTTGATCACCGGCAGGCCCGGCAGCGCGGCGCCCATCACGTCCAACTGGCCGGGAATGGTCAGGTGCATCTCATAAAAACGCATGCCGCCCACCCAGGGGAAATGCGGGTTGGCGAGCAACATGCCACGGCCATTGAACGAGCGGTCACGGCCCACGGCGACAGCGTTGCTGCCGCGGTCCAGGCTAAAGCGTTGCTGGTTGGCAGCGGCCAGTTCAAAGGCTTTCAAGTTGGGTTGCACGCTGGCGGTCGCCTGAGGCGGTACGGCGCCGACCAAGGCTTCGGCGAATTGGCCGACACCGCCTTCCACCAGCAGCCTGCGGGTGAGTTTGACCAAGTCTTGCACCACCAGCGGCCGCACCCACGCCGAGTGACATTGCGCCGGTGCGCCCTGCTCTTTCAAGTATCGGTTGTAGCCCGCCACATAGCCTTCAATCCGCTGCTGGATCTGCGGCGTCTGCGCGTTCCAGAAGGCAGCAACCGCTTCGGGGGTGTTCAGCCAGGTAAAAAATACATCGCTGGCGAGGTTGTTGCGCTCTTCCAGCGTCGCCTGCTCAGGGCCGAAAAACTTGGCGCGTTCGCCGTTGACCGTGACCACTTCATTGGCCAGCAGGCACAGGTTGTCTTGGGCATATGCATAGCCGATGCCGTAGCCCAGGCCGCGTTCGTCGTTGGCGCGAATGTGCGGCACGCCGAAGGTGGTGCGGCGAATCTCTGCCGACGTTTGTGTGACGTGCTCGCGCGCCGATGCGGCAAGGCTCAACCCGAGCAACACCCCGGCCATGCACACCCTGGACAACCCATTGGAAATAATCACGCAAGCTCCACAGTCAAATTGAACACCCTCACCAGGGGTAACTACCCCACCGTAAGGACGCAAAATACCGGCTGTGATTTAGTCGCGCAGGGTATCTATTTATGTCATCTGCGCTGTGACAAAGCTGATACCGACAAAATTTCTACATCGCGCACTTCATGATTTTGCTCGCTCGTTCGTCTTATTAGATAAGAGCGCCATCATTTTCCTGATCAGGCTCTGATAAGGAGTTTTTTGCATGTACAACTCGCAACTGCCCACGGACGGACAAACACCTGCCGCCGACGCCACTTTCGGCAGCGGCGCGCAAGCATTTGGCAAAGCGCCGGAGCACGGCAACCAGCGTATTCGCCATTTGCTCAAATACTTCGGTTTGCGCACCAGCCTGATTCGGCTGAAGGTCATCGATGCCCTGCTCACCGCCGCCGACAACCAGCGTACCCTGGGAGTGCGCGGCGTGCACAGCCATTTGCTGGAGCTGGGCATTCCGTTGTCGTTTCTCAGCGTGCGTGAGGTGCTCAAGCGCCTGTGCAGCGAGGGCGTAATCACCCTCAATGCGGACAAAAGCTACCGCCTCCATGACGAGGCTGCCAAGGTACTCGAAGGTCGCGCCTGACTCCCCCTCAGAAGTTAGGCTTGACCTTGCGGCGCATGATGCCGTTGATCACCACCACGGTCACCGCCACGGCAATGGCGATGTACTGGAACGTTTTCTCGCTGATAACCCCGGTGTTCTGCAGGTAGGACAGGCCAAACATCGTCCCCAGTACTACAAGGGAAATCAGAATCGAATATTTCAAACGTTGCTTTTGGGTCATGACGGGTTCCTGAACCGGATAAATGTATTCACTTTGTATCGTCGAGCATGCCAAGCACATACCCAGTGACGGGGATGGATGGGGGTCGACAGGGTCGTATGTTACAGGCGATGAAAAGCTTTGGCTCGTTCAGCGCCAGATTGACCCTGTCAGTACTCTAGAGGATGTTGAAATGCTTCGTCGAATCACACTGCTGATTCCATTGCTGATCATGCTGAGCATGAGCGGCTGCTTCTTTTTCCCACGCGGCGGTGGTGGTGGCTGGCACGACCACCGCTATGACGACGGCCGAGGCTACGAGCACCGCTGATCGCCCATGTGTCTCGCTTTGCAGGGCGCAAAGCGAGACGTTTGACCTTCAACTCGCGTGCACCCAGCGTTGGTGCAGCCAACGCGCAAACGCATCCAGGGCAAACCCCAGCAGCCCGATCAGCAGCACCATCGCCATCAACTCCGAATAGGCCAGCCGGTCACGGGTATCAAGGATGTAATAGCCCAAGCCCGCACTGACCCCAAGCATCTCGCACGGCACCAGCACAATCCACACGATACCAATGGCCAGGCGCACGCCGGTCAGCACGTGCCCGACTACGCCGGGAATGATCACGCGCCGCAAGGTTTCCCAGCGCGTGGCACTCAGGCTCTTGCTCAACTGCAACCAGCGCGGGTCCAACTGGCGCACGCCGGCGGCGGTGTTAAGCATGATCGGCCACACCGCGGCAAAGGCCAGCAGGAAGTAGATCGGCTGGTCGCCCACGCCCATCAACATCACCACGATGGGCATCCAGGACAACGGCGAGATCATCCGCAAAAACTGAAAGGCTGGCGTGGTGGCTGCTTCCAGGTTGCGCGAACTGCCCACCAGCAGGCCCAGTGGCACGCCCACCAACAGGGCGAGAAACAGGCCGACGAAGATGCGCTTGAGGCTCACGGCGATATGCAGGTACAGCTCGCCGCGCCCGAACAATTCCCACAGGCTGCTGACGGTCGCCGCCAGCGAAAAGCGCGCCGACAAGCCATCGGCGACGCCAAACACTTTGACGCCGAACCACCACAAGAACAGCAAGCCTGCCAAACCACTCAGGCCCAGCAACCAGCCCGGGAGTGTGCCTTTACTCAAGCGCCAATCTCCTCTTGCCGCTCGTAGCCATCCGGCAAGCCGAAGGTTTTCATGCCGCCCACCGACTCGATGGCATTACGCACAAAACGGTCGTCCACCAAGTCTTTGGCGACGAACGCCGGGTCAAGGTCGGCGAGAAATTTCTTGTCGCCCTCGATCAAGGTGTCCTTCAAGCGGCGCACCAGTTCCTCGGTGTAGCTGGGGAATGGGTACGGCTGGAAGTCGATGCGGTGCTCGTCCCAATGGGCGTGCTGGATGGCGCCGTCAGCCAGGTAAGCGGCACGGTCGCTGGCAGCCGGCGCGAGAACTTTGCTCAACACCGGTTCGGCATGCGGCGTGTAGCGGTTCGGGCCGTCCTTGGACAAAAGCTTCACCGCTTCTTCGCGGTTATCACGGGTCCACACCTGCGCCTTGACGATGGCATTCACCACTTTCTGCGACCATTGCGGGCGGTTGGTCAGGTCGTGCTCGTGCATGAACACCACGCAGCACGCATGGTTACGCCATACGTCACCGGTGAAGCGCTGTACGCGGCCGACTTTGAGGTTTTCCGCCAGGGCGTTGAATGGCTCGGCGACGATATAGCCGTCGATACGTTTGCTGGCCAGGGCCGGCGGCATGTCGGAGGGCGGCAACACAATCAGGTTGACCTCGTTGGCGGCAATCCCAGAACCGGCTGCGCGCGCCACGGGCGTGAGGCCGTTATCGCGAAACAGTTGCTGCACCACCACGTTGTGGATCGAGTACCAAAACGGAATTGCCACCGACTTGCCGCCCAGTTGCTTCACATCGGTAATGCCTGGCGATACGGTCAAGCCCGAACCGCCGACGTGGTTCCAGGCCACCACTTTAGCCGGCACTTTGCTGCCATAGCGCGCCCACACCGTCATCGGCGACAACAGGTGAATCACGTTGACCTGCCCGGAGATAAACGCCTCGATCACCTGGGCCCAGCTGCGCAACAGCACCGGGCGCTCAGCCTTGATGCCTTCGGCTTCGAACAGGCCGTTGTTGTGCGCAACCAGCAGCGGCGTGGCGTCGGTGATCGGCAAGTAGCCGATGCGTACCGGCGCGTCCGGCTCGCTGGCCGCGCGCGCTTGCAAGCTGCTCAACAGCGGCAAGGCACCGGCAGCGCTGAGCACCGCCGAGAGTTTGAGAAAGTCACGGCGCGAGTGAGTCAGGTCATCCAGACACATAGTTGGGCTCCAGTTGTTCAAGAGGGTTGGGTTGAGGGCGGCTCGCCTGCCGTAAGGTTTTCAGAATCTCGATACGCAGCGCGCCGATGGCCTCAACTTGCTCTTCGCGCGGTTGCGCCAGGTTGATATGCCATTCGCCCAAGGTCCGCGCCGGGCGGTTGCCCAGTAGCAGGATGCGGTCGGACAGCAGCAGCGCTTCATCAATATCGTGGGTGATCAATACGGCCGCCGAGCCTTGCTCGCGGTTGACCTTGAGCAGCAAGTGCTGCATATCGGCGCGGGTGACTTCATCCAGCGCGCCGAACGGCTCATCCAGCAGCAACACCTGCGGTTGGCGCGCCAGGCAGCGCGCCAACGCCGTGCGCTGGGCCATGCCGCCGGACAGCTGCGCCGGGAACTGCGCACGAGCATGTTCCAACCCAACCGCCGCGATGGCGTGGTCCACGCGGCGGCGACGCTCCTCAGTGCTCAAGTGCGGCTGGCGAGCGAAATCCAAACCAAAGGCGACGTTCTTTTCCAGGTTCAGCCACGGCAACAGGCTAGGGTCTTGAAAAGCCACGGCCACGCGCGGATGCGGGCCATCCAGCGGCTCGCCCAGCACCCGCACGCTACCGCCCTGGGGCGCCTGCAAGCCGGCCAGCACCCGCAGCAAGCTGGACTTGCCGACGCCGCTAGGACCCAGGATCGACACCACCTCACCCGGCTGCAAGTGCAAGTCAAACCCTTGCAACACCGGCCCACTGGCATACCCCAGGCAAACCGCCTGGGCACTCAATACCGCCTGGTTCATAGATTAGCCTGGCGATGCAGCTCGGTACGCAGTTGCACCAGGCTGGGCGTGACGATGGGCACAAAGGCCGACTCGCGCCAGCGCCGGGCGAAACCACTGCCGTGGGCAGTCAGGTACGCCTTGCCGCCGCTGGCCTGCAGTTCAAGCTGTACAGCACTGGCGGCGGTTTCCGCGAGGGCAATGCGCAGCTTGAACAACGGCACCGGTTCTGCTGCAAATCGCCCGGCCAGCAGGCCTTTTTTCAATTCGTTGACCAAGTGGTCCAGCGTCACGCGTAGCGCTTCCAACTCATCGCGCAATACGGTGCGGCTCGAGCCCAAGTGGTTGGCTACTTCCGCCAGGGAGCGACGGGCCAGGCCGATGGACATACCGCACTGCAACCCAAGAAACGCCGGGCGTACTGCCGGTAGAAACTTGCGCGCATCCTCATGCAACAACCAGTCACGACTCAGCTCAACCCCTTCCAGACCCAGGGCTGCTGTATTGCTTGATTGCAGCCCCAACAGCTCCAGGTCGCGCGAGCGTTGCAAACCCGCAACCGAATCGGGGATCGCCAGGATAAACGGCGCGCCACCACCGGCATGTTCGATAGCAGCGGCGGCAACAAAGCCGTTCTTGCGCAGGTTGGTTACCCAATGCAGGCGACCGTTGAGGGTCCAGCCGTCATCAGTCGGTTCGGCGCTGATTTGCAGCGTCTCGATGCCGGACAAAAACTTCATCGCATTCGACAGCCCCGTGGCCCCGGCCAGTTTGCCGCTGAGCAAGTCCGGCAACAGTTGCTCACGCAGCCGCTCATTCGGGCTCTGCAACAAATACTCGATAAAAGACCGCTGGCCCCAGCACACAAACGCCGCCGCCAGGGAATGGCTGGCGACATTGGCGATGGCGTCCACCGCGCCGGTCACATCGCCGCCCAGGCCACCAAGGGCCTTGGGCACGCCGATACGTAATACGTTGGCTTCTGCCAGCCTTGGCAGCACTTCCTGTGGATCGCAACTGCCCACATCCAGGGCCTGCGCTTGAACGTCGAGCCAACGGCTCAAGATTGGGTCAAGCATTCATGTTTCTCCTTTTTACTGCGTGGGGACCAACACCTGCGCGTGTGCGCCTCAGCTCGCCGGTTTTTCCCAACGGTATTGCGCCAGCTCCGGGTTCAGCGGGGTACGGGCAAACACGTTAGCGAAGTTGCACAGGGTTGCCAGGCTTACGCCCAAAATAACTTCCAGGGCCTGGCCGTCGGTGTAACCGGCGCCGCGAAATGCCTCGAAACCTGCGTCGCTGACATCACCACGCGTGGCGATCACTTCACGGGTGAAGGCGGCGAGTGTCTCATAGCGCGCATCTGGCAACTCACCCAACTGGCGCAAGGCTTCGATCACTGCCTCCGGCAGCTTGGCCTTGTTGCGCGCCACAGCGGTGTGGCCGGCCACGCAGAAGTCGCAACCGTGCGTGGTGGCGGCAATCAGTTGCACCACTTCACGGTCGGCCAGGCTCAGTTCGGCCTTAGCGTTAAGGCCCGACACGGTGACGTAGGTTTCCAGCGCAGCCGGTGCGTTGGCGAGTACGGCGAGCAGGTTAGGGATAAAACCCGAGGTTTTCAGAGCGTTTTCCAGGAACGGTTTCGCGGCTTGCGGCGCGGTTTCAGGGGTGAGCAACGGTACACGGGACATGGAGTGGTCTCCTGATGGGTTCGTGTACCCAGTCTGTTGGTTATAAAAAATCGCC
Organism: Pseudomonas sp. D47; assembly: GCF_045447305.1. NCBI lineage: Bacteria > Pseudomonadati > Pseudomonadota > Gammaproteobacteria > Pseudomonadales > Pseudomonadaceae > Pseudomonas > Pseudomonas sp. D47. Next base: position 13,413 of record NZ_JBJGXU010000020.1, read on the forward strand.
TCAATAGTCTAAAGTAGCGATTACTTGCTCTAGAGTCTTTCCGTTAGATGAATTCGTCCAGTGCCCTTGTCGATTGGTTATTAGACAGCCTCGAACTCAACACCAGCCTGTTCCATGTGGGCCGCTATTGTGGCAGCTGGCATGCGAGCACCCATGGCCTGGCCAGCGCGAGTTTCCACCTGATCGTACAAGGCCAGTGCTGGTTGCATATTGACGGTGAACCTGACCCGAAACACTTGAACAATGGCGACGCGGTGTTTCTGTTGCGTGACCTGGTTTACCAGCTGTCTGGCGCCGCAACGGCGGCGGCCGCACGGGAATGCCCGCGCCGGCCGATGCTCGCGCTGGACAGCGCCGCCAATGACGGCGCGGGCCTGGTATGTGGGTTCTTCCACTTTCATTCCGGCCTGTCGGCCATGATTGTCGACACCCTGCCCGCCTGGATCATCCTGCGCGCTGGCGACCCTTCGCTGACTGCCGCGCGCAACCTGTTCGAACTGATCCTGCAAGAGTGCGAGCGTAGCCCGGCGCCCTCGTCCGCCTTGCTCGAACGTCTTTGCCACTTGTTGTTTCTGTATGTGCTGCGCCAGCAAGTGCTCGATAACGCCGAGCTTGGCGGCCTGGCTGCACTGGCCCGGCAACCGACGTTCGCCAACCTGCTGGAGCAATTGATTGCGCGCCCGGCAGAGCCTTGGACCCTGGAAAGCATGGCGGCTTGCACCGGGCTGTCGCGCTCGGCGTTTTTCAAACGGTTTAACGAGTTGTGTGGGCAATCGTCGGGGCAAGTGCTGTTGATGATGCGCATGCGGCATGCATGCCAGCTGTTCAAGCAAGACCAGACCGTGGCCGATGTATCGCTGGCGGTGGGTTACCAATCGGTGGCGGCGTTTACGCGTGCGTTTCACAAGGTAACCGGGCAGCAGCCCGGCGCCTATCGCAAGGCTCAAGGCTAGCGTTGCAAGCCAATACCCGGCTGCGCGCACAGTTCCACCAGCCAATCGACAAATACCCGCACCCGCGGTGATAACTGGCGATGCGGCGGGTACAGCGCAGTCAAGGCCATCCTCGGCGGCACAACCTCAGCCAGCACTTCCACCAGCGTGCCCTGCGCCAGCTGACGTGTTGCGTGATAATACGGCGCCTGGATCAACCCGTAGCCAGCCTCGCACGCTGCGAAATAACCATCGGAACTGTTCACCGCAACCACCTTGGGCAGGTTGATCTCCCGCAGTTCGGTGCCCACCTGAAACGCCAGGCCGAAGCGTTTGCCGCTGGCGCTGGACACGTACTCGACCATTTGATGGCCGGCCAGGTCGTCCATTGTAGCGGGCACACCGAAACGCTTGAGGTAGTCGGGGCTGGCCAGCGTCAACTGGTCCATCATCGCCAAAGGCCGGGCCACCAGCGATTCGTCCAGGGCCAGGCCACCGCGCATCACGCAGTCCACGCCCTCGCGAATCAGGTCAACTGTGCGGTCATTAAGGCCGATTTCCAACGCGATGCGCGGGTAGCGCGCCGTAAACGTCGGTAACGCTGGAATCACGATCAGCCGACCGATGCCCGAGGGCATGTCGATGCTTAAGGTGCCGCGCGGGTTCTGGCGGCTGACGGAGAACACCGCCTCGGTTTCTTCCAGGTCTGTCAGCAATTGCACACAACGCTGGTAGTACGCGGCGCCATCCAGGGTCGGACTGACTTGGCGTGTGGTGCGCTGCAACAGTTGCACGCCCAGATGAGCCTCCAGCTGTTTGATCAGGATGGTCACCGACGCCCGGGGCAGTTGCAGGCTGTCGGCCGCCTTGGCAAACCCGCCCAACTCAACAATCCGGGTGAACACGCGCATCGCGTTGAATCGGTCCAAGGGACGACGCCTCCCGCCATTATTTAGAATTTACGAACAGTGATAGCGCTTTTAGCCGGTTTATCTCGGTTTTGTCGAGGATAACAATAGAGGCCTTCGCAACCCAGGAGCTGAACCTATGCACACCCGTCAACTCGGCAAGAACGGCCCTCAAGTCTCCGCCATCGGCCTCGGCTGCATGGGCATGACCGACTTCTACACCACCGGCAGCGATACCCAGGAAGCCGTCGCCACCCTGCACCGCGCGCTGGAGTTGGGCGTCACCCTGCTGGACACCGCCGACATGTACGGCCCGCACACCAATGAAACGCTGATCGGCAAAGCCATCGCTGGCAAACGCGACCAGGTGTTCCTGGCGAGCAAATTCGGCTTTGTGCGTGACCCGGCGAACCCGACAGTGCGCCGCGTGAATGGCCGCCCTGAATACATCCGCGAGGCGATTGAGGGCACCTTGAAACGCCTGGGCGTGGAAACGCTGGACCTGTACTACCAGCACCGCATCGACCCTCAAGTGGCCATCGAAGAGACCGTCGGCGCTATGGCCGAACTGGTCAAGCAAGGCAAGGTGCGTTACCTGGGCCTGAGCGAAGCCTCGGCCGCCAGCCTGGAGCGCGCGCACAAGGTGCATCCGATCAGCGCTCTGCAAAGCGAATACTCGCTGTGGAGCCGCGACCAGGAAGACAACGGTTGCCTGGCAGCCTGCCAACGCCTGGGCATCGCCTTTGTGCCTTACAGCCCGTTGGGGCGCGGTTTTCTCACGGGCGCCCTGAAAAACCCGGATGACTTCGCCGCCGACGACTACCGCCGCTCCAGCCCACGGTTTCAGGGGGAGAACTTTGCAAAAAACTTGCGGCTGGTGGACCGGGTCAAGACGCTGGCCGCTGAAAAAGGCATCACAGCCGGGCAACTGGCGTTGGCGTGGGTGCTCGCGCAGGGCGATTACCTGATCCCAATCCCCGGGACCAAGCAGCGCAAGTACCTCGAAGAGAACGTGGCGGCAGTGGATGTCACGCTGAGTGCTGCTGAGCTGTCAGCACTGGCATCGATCTTCGAGGCGGGCGCTACGGCCGGTTCACGCTACCCCGAGGCCGGGATGGGCCTGGTGAACCAATAGCGCCAATGATCATTGGCGCCGCAGCCAAGGCTCGGCTTTCACTGAGGTGACGCCGGGCAAAGCCGGCGTTTAAATCCCCTCCGACAGGGTGGCTTAGCCGCCCATGTGGGAAAGGACGCCGTCAACCGTTCAACTTTGTACAATAGTACCTCAAGCTCTTCCTTACCAAGCCGATAGCCCGACGAAGCTCTAACAAAGCCGCGTCGATAATAAATGCTTCGTAAGGACGACCCCATGACCCCACTACGCTCCATTCAAACCCGCTACACCCTGTTTCTGGTGCTGTTCGTCCTGGTGCTATCAGTGTTAACCGTCGTGGGTATCGGCCAGTTGGTCGCCCCCACGCTAAAACACACCGAAGAACAGGTGGTGCTCAACCGCATCGCCGAGGTGGCTGTGCAGATTCAGGGCGAACTCAACAAGGTTCAAGCCCAGCAACGCAGCATCACCCAAACCATCCCGCTGCTCGACAGTGACGCCATCGACAAGGTGCTGCCCGGCCTGGTGGATCAGTATGGCGAGCTGAAAGTCTTCGGCGGTGGCATCTGGCCGCTGCCCAACCAGCGCACGCCGGGGCGCAACAAACACAGCACGTTCTGGCACCGCGATGCCTCGGGCAAGCTGGCCGTGAATACCTTCTGGAACAGCGACGCCGCGCCCAATTACTACGACCAGAGCTGGTACAAAGGCGGCCTCGCCTCGCCGCGCGGCCAGTGCGCCTGGGCGGCTGCCTACAAAGACGACGCCAGCCAGGAACCGCGCACCAACTGCGCCATGGCGATTCAGCGTGACGGCGCGGCTTACGGCGTCGCCACCATCGATGTGACCCTGGGCTTTTTCAATGAGCTGGTGGCCAACAAGGAAAAAGACATCGGCGGCCAGATGCTGATCGTCGAAGGCGACGGCAAGATCATCAGCAACAGCACGCGCATCAGCAGCCCGGTGGTGCTCAAGAACATCAGCGAACTGACCGGCACCTCGGCGTTTGCCGCCCAGGTCAGCAAGGCCCTCGCCCATCGCGACCAGGCGCTGCAGCGCAGTGAGTTCGACAACCAGGGCGTGTCCAGCACCTTTTACATGCGCCCGATCGAGGGCACGCCGTGGTTCCTCGCCACCGCCCTGCCTACCTCGCTGATCACCGCCCAGCGTGATGATGTACTCGGTAGCTTGGCGCTGCTGCAAATCCCGATGGTGTTGCTGCTGGTACTGCTGGCGTTCTTTGCGATTCGCCAACTGGTGCAACGCATGAAGTCGCTGCGCACCAATATCGACGCGCTGTCTGCCGGCGATGCCGACCTGACGAAGCGCATCACCATCCGTGCCGAAGATGAAATGGGCGCCATCGGCCACTCGGTGAACCGCTTTATCATCTACCTGCAAAACATGATCGGCGAAGTCACTCAGGCCACGGGCGCCATGGCCTCGGGGCTTGAGCAATTGCAGCAGACTTCGGAGCACACTAACCAGATTCTGGTACGGCACGCCTCGGAGACCGATCAGACGGTCACGGCCATCACCGAAATGAGCTCCACCGCCGACACCGTCGCGCAAAACGCCGCTGAAACCGCGTCGTTCACCCAACGCGCCAACGAACACGCCGACCGCTCCCGTGTGGTGGTGGGTGAAGCCTCCACCAGCGTCACCGCCCTGATCGGCGAAGTCGCCAGCGCTACCCATACCGTGGAAAACATGCGCCAGGACGCCGCGCGTATCACTGAAACCCTCGGCGTGATCGGCGCGATTGCCGGCCAGACCAACCTCTTGGCACTCAACGCCGCGATTGAAGCGGCGCGCGCTGGCGAGCAAGGCCGTGGGTTTGCGGTGGTGGCCGACGAAGTCCGAGCGCTGGCCGCACGCACCCAGGCCAGCACCTCGCAGATCAACGAGATGTTGGCGCGCCTGACCACCGGTGTGAGTTCGTCGGTAACGGCGATGGAAAACACCCAGGCCAGTTGCCAATCGGCGGCGGATGCCACGGCACGCGTCAACACCGGTTTGGATGAGATGGCCGGCTCGGTCAGCCATATCAACAACCTCAGCACCCAGATCGCTACCGCCGCCGAGCAGCAAAGCGCGGTAACCGAGGAGATCAACCGCAGCATGGTGCAGATCCGACATATGGTTGAAGAGCTGGTGGAAAGTGGCCATGCCACTGAAACCAATACGCAAAGCCTGCTGGATGCCAATGGCCGGGTGATTGCGTTGATGAGCCGTTTCAAGGTTCGCTGATAAATGAGTGAAACACTCCCGTGCAAACCACGGGAGTGGGACTATTCTGACAGCTCCCAGTGCGAGATCTCGCCACACAGGAGGTGTGTCATGCACGCTGCTGATCATTCTGTCCGCATGGAGCGGATCAGCCAGGAACGCTTCATCCAAGCCCCTATCGAAGTCGTCTACGACTACGTGACCCAGCCCGACCGCTGGCACGAGTGGCACCCTACCTCCCTGAGTGCCGACACCGGCACCACCGGTTCACTGCCGGTCGGCACCCGTTTTACCGAAGTCATCGACCTGCTGGGCGTGCGCGTGCCCATGAGCTACCGCGTGCAGATCGCCCGCCGCCCGAGTGAATTCAAAACCGTGTTTACCTCCCTCGCGGTGGACGGTTCTATTGAGTACTTCTTGCAAGCCCATCGCGGCGGAACGCTGTTCAAACGCGTGCTGACCTACGAAACCGAGTTGCAGCTCGCCACCTTGCATGAGCGCATGGCCGAGCTTTCTGCTATCGCGCTGGACCAGCTCAAGCAGCGGTTGGAAAACGCAGCCGTCGTATAATCTTGAAACATTAACGTCGCCCCCACCCACGTGTGGGCGCTGGCTTGCCTGCGATGACGCCGTCATGATCGCCGCCATTCCTGCTCACGAGACACGCTATGAAAACCCCCGTGCGACTGGCGCTGCTGTGCGCCCTGCTCACCTCCACCCTGGCCCAGGCGGCCGACCTGATCCCAATCGACGTGCACCGCGACGCCAACTGCGGCTGCTGCAAAAAGTGGATCAGCCACCTGGAAAGCAACGGCTTCAAGGTCAACGACCATGTGGAAGCCGACATGAGCGCGGTTAAACAACGCCTGGGCGTGGCGCCGCGCCTGGGCTCGTGCCATACCGCCGTGATCGACGGCAAGTTCGTCGAAGGCCATGTGCCCGCCGAGCAGGTAATGGCCCTGCGCAAGCGTGACGACTTGCTCGGCATTGCCGCCCCGGGCATGCCCATGGGTTCACCGGGCATGGAAATGGACGGTATGAGCGACGCTTATCAGGTCATCGGCCTGACCCGTGAGGGTAAAGACGTGGTGGTGGCCGACTACCCGGCTCGTTGATTGATGCTCGCGGGTTACCTGGGCCTATTCTTCGCCGCCTTCGGTGCTGCAACGCTGTTGCCGATGCAATCGGAGGCAGTGCTGGTGGGCCTGTTGATCAGCGGGCATTACAGCCTGTGGGTGCTGCTCACGATCGCCACCGTCGGCAACGTGCTGGGCTCGGTGGTTAATTGGTGGCTGGGGCGTTCTGTTGAGCGCTTCAAGGCGCGGCGCTGGTTCCCCGTCAGCCCCCGGCACCTGGAAAAGGCTAGCCGGCACTATCAACGCTGGGGGCACTGGTCACTGTTGCTTAGTTGGGTGCCCATTATCGGCGACCCGCTGACCTTGGTGGCCGGGGTGATGCGCGAGCCGTTCTGGCGTTTTCTGCTGCTGGTCAGTGTTGCAAAAGGCGCCCGATACGCAGTGCTGGCGGTGCTGACGCTGAGCCAGCTCGCCTCTTCATAACGGCTGACCGTTGGTCGCCACTGTCAAATCTGACAGCTAGACGCAATCGTTGCCGGCCTCTAATTTGCGACTCATACGCCCGATAACGTGGCAGTTTTCCGGTAGGAATATTCTGTTTTTTTAGGGCGTTTTGCCTGTGTCTACCGAGTGCCCAAATCAGTTAATCCTCGATTAATTGTTCCCCGACAGCATCCGGCTTTTGATTTCGGAGTCACCCCATGCGACTGACGCGCACGCTCTATCTCAGCAGTTTGTTACTCGTAGCAGCCCTTACCGGCTGCGCCACCGGCAAAGACACCACCTATGGCCCCGAGCTGCAGGGGTTCAAATACCCTTACCCGGTCGAACGGTTCAAGTTTTCGTCCCAAGGCCAATCGTTGCAAATGGGTTACATGGACGTGAAGCCTGAGGGCACACCAAACGGCCGCAGCATTGTGCTGATGCACGGCAAGAATTTTTGCGGCGCTACCTGGGAAGGCTCGATCAAGGCTCTGAGCGACGCCGGTTACCGCGTGGTGGTGCCGGACCAAATCGGTTTCTGTACCTCCAGCAAACCTGAGAACTATCAATACAGCTTCCAGCAACTGGCACTTAACACCTATCAACTGCTGGATAAACTCGGGATTAAAAAGGCCACGCTCCTGGGCCATTCCACCGGTGGCATGCTCGCCACTCGCTACGCCCTGATGTATCCGGCGCAAACCGAACAGCTGGTGATGGTCAACCCCATTGGCTTGGAAGACTGGAAAGCCATCGGCGTGCCCTACCGCACCGTCGACCAATGGGCGCTGGCCGACAGCAAATTGACCTACCAAGGCGTGCGTAACTATCAACAGACCAACTACTACCTGGGGCGCTGGGAACCTGCGTACGATCGTTGGGTAGACATGCTGGTGGGGCTCTACAACGGCCCCGGCCAGAAAGAAGTCGTGTGGAACTCAGCGTTGATCTGGGACATGATTTTTACCCAGCCGGTGTACTACGAGTTCAAGGACTTGAAGGTGCCAACCCTGCTGCTCATTGGCACCTCCGACACCACAGCCCTCAACCGGGACCTGGCGTCACCAGAAGTCAGTGCAAAAATCGGCAACTACAAAGTACTCGGCAAGCACGTCGCCAAGTTGATTCCCCGCGCAACGCTGGTGGAATTCGCCGACCGGGGCCATTCGCCGCAAGTCGAAGACCCTGAGCAGTTTCACGCGGCATTGCTGCAAGGGTTGAAAGCCCTCTAACCCGTCTAGTACGGGGCGTCGACGCATTTCGCCGCGCCCCGTTAATCCTCGCTTAATCCCCCCGCCACAGCATCCGGACACTGTTGCCTCCGGAGCCTGACCCATGACGCTGATCCGTTCACTGTGCGCCGCCAGCCTGCTGCTCGGCAGCGCCCTTGCGGTCTTTGCGGCCACCGAAGGCCCGGCCTACGGCCCTGAGCTGCAAGGCTTCCAGTACCCCTACCCGGTCGAACACTTCAACTTCCAGTCCCAAGGCAAAACCCTGCAGATGGGTTATATGGATGTGCCCGCCAAGGGCAAGGCCAACGGACGCAGCGTGGTGCTGATGCACGGCAAGAACTTCTGTGGCGCCACCTGGGACGCGTCGATAAAAGCCTTGAGCGACGCCGGTTACCGCGTGATCGCGCCAGACCAGATCGGCTTCTGCACCTCCAGCAAGCCCGACCACTACCAATACAGCTTCCAGCAACTGGCGATCAACACCCACCAACTGCTGGATAAACTCGGCATTCAAAAAGCCACCCTGGTCGGCCACTCCACCGGCGGCATGCTCGCCACCCGCTACGCGCTGCTGTACCCGGCGCAAACCGAGCAACTGGCGCTGGTCAACCCGATCGGCCTGGAAGACTGGAAAGCCTTGGGCGTGCCCTATCGCAGCGTCGACCAATGGTATGAGCGCGAGCTGAAACTCAGCGCCGAAGGCATCCGCCAGTACGAACTTAACACCTATTACGTCGGGCGCTGGAAGCCCGAGTACGACCGCTGGGTCGACATGCTCGCCGGCCTGAATAAAGGCCCGGGGCACACCCAGGTCGCCTGGAACTCGGCGCTGATTTACGACATGATCTTCACCCAGCCGGTGTACTACGAGTTCAAGGATGTGCAGATGCCCACCTTGCTGCTGATCGGCACGTCCGACACCACCGCCATCGGCAGCGATATTGCGCCGCCTGCGGTCAAGGCCAAGCTCGGTCATTACGACGTGCTGGGTAAGCAAGTGGCCAAGCTGATCCCCCATGCAACCCTGGTGGAATTCCCAGGGCTTGGGCATGCACCGCAGATGGAGGAACCGGCTCAGTTCAATAAAGCCCTGCTAAAGGGCTTGAACGCCCTGTAATCCAACTTTATTCGAGGTACTCGTGAATGTCGGTACAGATCGCAGTCATTGATGATTGGCAGAATGTGGCCAGTGGCGTGGTGGATTGGTCGGCCTTGGACGCGGCGGGCCAAGTGCACTTCCTGCACGATTACCCGGCGGATACCGCGGTGATGATCGAGCGGTTAAAGGCTTTCGAGGTCATTTGCGTGATGCGCGAGCGCACAACCTTCGACAAAGCCCTGCTGCAAGGCTTGCCCAAGCTCAAGCTGCTGGTGACCGGGGGCATGCGCAATGCGGCCATCGACATTCCGGCCGCCAAGGCCCTGGGCATTCAGGTCTGCGGCACTGACAGCTATAAACACGCGGCGCCGGAATTGACTTGGGCGCTGATCATGGCGTGCACCCGTAACCTGCTGCAGGAAGCCAATGCCCTGAGGGACGGCGGATGGCAGGTTGGCCTGGGTGGCGACCTGTACGGCAAGACCTTGGGGATTCTCGGGTTGGGCAGCATTGGCCAGAAAGTCGCGCAGTTCGCCCAGGTTTTCGGCATGCGCGTGATTGCCTGGAGCGAAAACCTCACGCCGCAGCGTGCGGCTGAAGCGGGCGTGAGCTGGGTCAGCAAGCGCCAATTGTTTGAACAGGCCGATATCCTCACCGTGCACCTGGTGCTCAGCGATCGCAGCCGTGGGCTGGTGGATGCCGAAGCGCTGGGCTGGATGAAGCCAACTGCGCGCTTGGTGAATACCGCGCGCGGGCCGATTGTGGATGAGCAGGCGCTGGTCGCTGCGTTGGTCGCCGGGCGCTTAGCCGGGGCGGCGCTGGACGTTTATAGCGAAGAGCCACTGCCGGTTGATCATCCGTTCCGGCGCCTGCCCACTGTGTTGGCCACGCCGCATGTGGGGTATGTGAGCGAGCAGAATTACCGGCAGTTCTACCAGCAGATGATTGAAAATATTCAGGCTTGGGCCAGCGGCACGCCCGTTCGCGTGCTCGACTGATCCTGCTTCGCACCATTTTGTGGCGAGCAGGCTTGCCCTGCGTTGGAGTGCGAAGCGCTCCCATTAAGGTGCTCTCGGTGTACTCGCTGTACCGAGGATGCCGATTTTAGGGCCGCTTCGCGCCCCAACGCAGGGCAAGCCCACTCGCCACAGCATTACTCGCCTCGCCTAATAACCAGTCCATCTCCAGTTACAAGATTTTTGTCCTACAAAATTCCCACATAAACCATACAGGCTCTGGGATCTGTCCTAGACTCATGACCGATGGGTCCGTTCCAAAACAAAAACCCCGCAAAAAATCGAAACTTTCCAACTCTGCCATAGGTCCAGTTTTTAAGGGAGGCGAGTGCACGCGGTTCACACCAAATGCCCGTTCATCCACTCTTTTTAGGCTAATCGTGCAACTGGCATACGCCTTGCCAGTTTGTACAGTGCTTGTGCGCCTGGCCGCAGGATGCGGTCATCGGAGCTAATGGCAGCGAGCCATTAGCCAACCAAATATGTGGGAGAGAGCTATGATCAGTGCTGCAGTAGATACTCAGGGAGAGCGTTTTAGTCAGCCGGCTGGGGGGCCAACATCTTTGGCCGACCTGCCCAACACTGTGCGGCCGATCGTGAGTAACCCCAATCGAAAGAAAGTCTTGTTCGTCACTTCCGAGTTCGCCGACTTGGTGAAAACCGGTGGTTTGGGCGACGTGTCCGCTGCCCTGCCCCGTGCCATGGCCCACTTGCATGATGTGCGCGTGCTGATCCCGGGTTACCCGCAGGTGATGGAAAGCGACAACCCCATCCACATCATCGGCGAACTGGGCGGCCACGCGGCGCTGCCGCCGTGCAAGATCGGGCGCATGGACCTCAAGGATGGCCTGGTCATCTATGTACTGATCTGCCCCGAGCTCTATGAGCGCGAAGGCACGCCCTACGGCGCCAACAACGGCCGCGACTGGCCGGACAACCATATTCGCTTCGCCCGCCTGGGCCTGGCCGCCGCCGACATGGCCGCCAACCTCGCGCAGATCCACTGGTGCCCGGACCTGGTGCACGCCCACGACTGGCCTGCCGGCCTGGCCCCGGCCTATATGCATTGGCGTGGTTCACGCACCCCAACCTTGTTCACCATTCATAACCTCGCCTATCAAGGCGTGGTCAGCTTGGCGTCCACGCCGGAGCTGGGCATTCCGCCGCATGCCTTGCAACAAGAAGGCATGGAGTTCTACGGCAAGATGTCGTTCCTCAAGGCCGGCATGGCGTATTCCAGCCATATCACCACGGTGAGCGCCACGTACGCCCAGGAAATCACCACCCCGGAATTCGGCTGCGGCCTTGATGGTTTCCTCGCCAGCAAGACCCAGCAAGGCCTGCTCAGTGGTATTCCCAACGGCATCGACGAAAGCTGGGAAACCTCCACCGACGCTCACCTGACCCACAACTTCAACATCGGTGACTGGGACGGCAAGGCCGTCAACGCTGCCCATGTACGCGAGCTGTTCGGCCTGCACGAATCCACTGGGCCACTGTTCGCCGTGGTCTCGCGCCTGGTGTATCAAAAGGGCCTGGACCTGACCGAAGCAGTCAGCAGCTTTATCGTCGAAAACGGCGGCCAGATCGCGATTATCGGTCGCGGCGAGCCGGAAGAAGAACACGCCATGCGTGAACTGGCCCTGCGCTTCCCCGGCCAAGTCGGCGTGCGCATCGGCTTTAATGAAACCGACGCCCGGCGCATGTTCGCCGGCAGCGACTTCCTGTTGATGCCTTCGCGCTATGAGCCGTGCGGCCTGAGCCAGATGTACGCGCAGCGCTTCGGCTCGTTGCCGGTGGCGCGTAATACCGGCGGCCTGGCGGACACCATTGAAAATGGCGTCACCGGCTTCCTGTTCAATGAATCCACCGTAGAGAGCTACGAAGAGGCGCTGAGCCGCGCGTTCCGCGTGTTTGCCAACAAAGGCCTGCTCAACGCCATGCGCAGCCGCTCCATGACCCAGCCATTCAACTGGTGCCAGGCGGTGGAACCCTACGCCGAGCTGTACGAACAGTTAGTGGCTAAGGCACTGGGGAAATCAACTAAATAGCCACATAAAAAACCAAGGGAGGGCTTCATAGATGCCGTCACGGACTCTGGAAACCTGGCCCCACGGCGCAATCATGCTGGACGCGCAACAAACGCGTTTTGCCTTGTGGGCGCCAGACGCGTTTTATGTCAGCGTTGAATTGCAAGACGGTAAGTCGATTGCCATGCTGCCTCAGGCAGCCGGCTGGTTTAAGGTAGAAATACAGTGCCCGGCGGGCACTCGCTACCGCTACAACATCGACGGCGAAACCGATGTACCCGACCCAGCGTCCAGGGCCCAGGCCTTGGACGTGCATGGCTGGAGCGTGGTCGTCGACCCGCTCGCCTATCAGTGGCGGCACGGCCACTGGCAGGGTCGCCCGTGGCACGAAGCGGTGATCTACGAACTGCATGTAGGTGCCCTGGGCGGCTACGCAGCGGTTGAAAAACAGCTGCCACGCTTGGCCGAACTGGGCGTTACCGCGATTGAATTGATGCCTTTGGCGCAATTTCCCGGCGAGCGCAATTGGGGTTACGACGGGGTCCTGCCCTACGCGCCCCACTCTTGCTACGGCTCCCCCGAACAACTCAAAGCCCTGATCGACAGCGCCCACGAGCACGGCCTCGCGGTGATCCTCGACGTGGTCTACAACCACTTCGGCCCCGACGGCAATTACCTGGGCCAATACGCCAAGGGCTTCTTTCAAGAGGACGTACACACGCCGTGGGGCGCCGGGATTGATTTTGAACGGCGCGAGGTGCGCGACTTCTTCCTCGACAATGCACTGATGTGGTTACTCGAATACCGCTTCGACGGCCTGCGCCTGGATGCGGTGCACGCCATCGACAATCCCTGCTTTCTCATAGAGCTGGCACAACGCGTGCGCCAACAGGTGGACGTCGGCCGGCATGTCTGGCTGGTGCTGGAAAACGAACTGAACCAGGCTAGCTTGCTGAAGCACGACTTCGATGGGCAGTGGAACGATGACTTCCATAACGTCCTCCACGTGCTGCTGACCGGCGAAACCGACGCCTATTACAGCGACTTCGCCGAAAACCCTACCGACAAACTCGCGCGCTGCCTGGGCGAAGGGTTTATCTATCAGGGCCACACCACCCGCCATGGCCACGTACGCGGCGAACCCAGCGCGGACCTGCCACCGAGCGCCTTTGTGGCGTTTTTGCAGAACCACGACCAGATCGGCAACCGCGCCTTGGGCGAACGCCTGCATCAGCTTTGCTCGCCCCAGGCACTCAAGGCCGCCACCGCGTTATTGCTGCTGTCACCGATGATCCCGCTGATGTTCATGGGCGATGAAGTCAACGCCGACGAGCCGTTCCTGTTTTTCACCGACCACCACGGCGAGCTGGCCGAAGCCGTGCGCGAAGGCCGGCGCAACGAGTTCGCCGATTTTGCTGCGTTCAAAGACCCTGAACGGCGCGAACACATCCCCGACCCGAATGCCCTGCCGACCTTCCTGCAATCGGCGCCCAGCTTTACCGAGAACGAACACAGCCAGTTTTACCGCCACCTACTGAGCCTGCGTCACCTGCATATCGTGCCGCATTTACCCGCCAGCAGAGCCCTGGGCGCGCAGGTGCTGGCTGACGGCGCCGTCACCGCGCGCTGGCGCCTGGGCAACGGCAGTGTGTTGCAGATCGACGTGAACCTGAGCGCTGAACCGCTGGATCATCCGGCCCCGCCGCATCTGATATTCGAAACGCCTGCCACGGATGAGGCGCACCTCGCGCCGTTCAGTGCACGCGTCGCCCTATTCCCTGTTGGAGAGCACCCTTGAGCGAAGCGAACCTGGAAATACTCGCCAGCCGCGCGGGCCTGGCCGTCGATTGGATCGACGCAAACGGCCGCCCGCAACATGTAAAACCCGACGCCCTGCGCGCCGTCCTCAAAGGCCTGGGCCACCCGGCCGATACCGACGCCGAGATCGATGCCAGCCTGCTGGAACTGGAGCGGGTGCAACAGGACAAACACCTGCCACCGCTGATGACCGTCGATACCGGCGAAGGCCTCGACCTGGCGCGCTACTTTGCTGCGGACACGCCGTGCCGGGTCAGCCTGGAAGGCGGCGAAACCCTGGAGCTACGCCTCGACGGCGACGCCGTGCTGCCCGGCATCATTGCCCTGGGCTATCACCAAGTGCACATCGATGACCAGACGTTCACCCTCGCCGTGGCGCCCATCCACTGCTACAGCGTGGCCGAAGCCGTCGACAGCCAACTTTCCCGCGCCTGGGGTTTGAGCGCCCAGCTGTATGCGTTGCGCCGTCTGGGTGACGGCGGGTTTGGCGACACCCAGGCGCTGGAACACCTGGCCCGCTGCGCCGCCGAACGCGGCGCCGATGCCCTGGCGATCAGCCCGATGCACGCGATGTTCAGCGCCGACACCGAGCGCTACAGCCCGTATTCACCCTCCAGCCGCCTGTTCCTCAACAGCTTGTACGCCTCGCCCGCCTGCATCCTTGGCGAGCGCGAAGTGCGCAATGCCATTGAAGCCCTCGGCTTGGCCGAGGAGCTGCACGCACTTGAGCAAAACACCTTGATCGACTGGCCCGCCGCCGCCAAGGCCAAGCAACGCCTCTTACGCGCCTTGTACGAAGACTTCCGCCACGGCGAGCATCCACAACATGCCGACTTCTTGAGCTTCCGCCAGACCGGCGGCGAAGCCCTGGAAAACCACTGCCGCTTTGAAGCCGTGCAGGCCGTTCGCGCTGCTGCCGGTGAAGAACTCGACTGGCGCCACTGGCCCGAGGCCTGGCGCACGCCGCAGAGCCCAGCGCTGGTGCAATTCGCCGCAGAACACACGGATGAAATCGGTTTTTACGCCTTCAGCCAATGGCTGATCGCGCGCTGCCTGGAACGTGCGCAACAAGCCGCGCGTGGCAGCGGCATGGGCGTGGGCTTGATCGCCGACCTGGCCGTAGGCGCCGACGGCGGCGGCAGCCAGGCCTGGAGCCGTCAGGATGAGCTGCTGGCCAACCTCACCGTGGGCGCCCCGCCGGATATCCTCAACCGCGCCGGCCAAGGCTGGGGCATTTCCGCATTTTCCCCGGAAGGCCTCAAACGCCATGGTTTTCGCGCCTTTATCGAGATGCTGCGCGCCAACTTCGCCCATGCCGGCGGCCTGCGTATTGACCATGTGATGGGCCTGCAACGCCTGTGGGTCATCCCCATGGAGGCTTCGCCGCGTGAAGGCGCGTACCTGTATTACCCGGTGGATGACTTGTTGCGGCTGCTGGCATTGGAGTCCCAACGCCATAAGGCAATTGTGCTGGGTGAAGACCTGGGCACCGTGCCCGATGGGCTGCGCGAGAAACTCATCGGCCGTTCGATTCTGGGCATGCGCGTGTTGCTGTTCGAACAAGGCCACGATGGTCAGTTCAAGCCGATCCTCGACTGGCCGGACAATGCCCTGGCGACCACCAGCACCCACGACCTGCCCACCCTCAACGGCTGGTGGCACAGCCGCGACATCGAGTGGAACATCCAACTCGGCCTGATCGACGCACCCACCGTGGAGCAATGGAGCGAACACCGCCTGCGTGAACGCCAGGCGCTGCGCCAGGCCTTGAGCCAGGACCCGCAGAACTTCGTCGATGAAATCCGCAATGACACCGACCATATGATCGACGCCAGCGTGCGCTACCTGGGCCACACCCGTGCGCCGCTGGTGTTGCTGCCGCTGGAAGATGCGCTGGGTATCGAAGAGCAAGCCAACCTGCCCGGCACCACCGACACCCACCCCAATTGGCGCCGTCGCCTGCCGGGTGAAGCCGCCAGCCTGCTCGACAACGCCGGCGCCGCCCGCCGCCTCGAGCTGTTGGCCGTCGCGCGCAACCAAGCCTATGAGCGTGACCGATGAAAGCACTGCCCCTGCGTGCGACCCAGCGCCTGCAATTTCATAAAGGTTTCACCCTGGATGACGCGGTGCCGTTGGTACCGTACTTCGCCCAGTTGGGCATCAGCCATCTGTATGCCTCGCCCCTGCTCAGTGCGCGCGCCGGCTCTATGCACGGCTACGACGTGGTCGACCCGACCACCGTCAACCCCGAACTGGGTGGCGAATCGGCTTTGCGTCGCCTGGTCGCCGCGTTGCGTGAGCATCAGATGGGCCTGATCCTCGATATTGTCTCCAACCATATGGCCGTGGGCGGTGCCGATAACCCGTGGTGGCTGGACCTGCTGGAATGGGGCCGTTTGAGCCCCTACAGCGAGTTCTTCGATATCCAGTGGCACTCGCCCGACCCGCTGCTCAAGGGCCAACTGCTGATGCCGTTCCTGGGCAGTGATTACGGCGAAGCCTTGCAAACCGGCACGCTGACGCTGCATTTTGATGCGGGCCACGGCACGTTTCACCTCGAACATTACGAACACCGGTTCCCGATTTGCCCACGCGATTACGCGTTAATCCTCGGCACCAACGCGCTGCTCAAGCCTTTGGCCGAACGCTTCAGTGCCCTTGCTTATCAAGATGACGCCTACCACGAAGCCGCCTGGCTCAAGCAGGCGCTGGTTGAGCGCGCCACCGAAGGCGACGTGCTGCACGCCATCGAACAGCGGCTCACCGCGTTCGACGGGCGCCAACCCGAAGGTTTCAATCGCCTGCATAACCTGCTGGAACAACAGGTCTACCGCCTCGCAAGCTGGCGCACCGCTGCGGACGATATCAACTGGCGGCGTTTCTTCGATGTCAACGAGCTGGGCGGCCTGCGCGTAGAGCGCACCGCCGTGTTCGAAGCCACCCACGGCAAGATTTTCGAGCTGATCAGCGTAGGGTTGGTAGACGGCCTGCGCATCGACCATATCGACGGCCTGGCCGACCCGCGCGGCTACTGCCGCAAGCTGCGGCGTCGGGTGGATTCACTGGCGCCTGAGCGGCATTTGCCGATCTTCGTGGAGAAAATCCTCGGCGAAGGCGAAACCCTGCGCGAAGACTGGAAGGTGGACGGCACCACCGGCTACGAATTCATGAACCAGCTGTCGCTGCTGCAACATGATCCCGAAGGCTTTGCGCCGCTCGCCGAACTGTGGACGCGCCACAGCGAACGCCCCGCCGCCTTTATCGAAGAAGCCTGGCTGGCACGCCAGCAGATCCTCAACGGCTCGTTGGCCGGTGACTTTGAAAGCGTGGCCCAGGCCCTGCTGCAAGTGGCCCGTGACGACGTAATGACCCGTGACCTGACCCTGGGCGCGATCCGCCGCGCCTTGCAGGAATTGATCGTGCACTTCCCGGTGTACCGCACTTACATCAGCGCGCGCGGGCGCAGCGAACGCGATGATGTGTTTTTCCTGCAGGCCCTGGCCGGTGCCCGCAGCACCTTGAGCGAGGGCGACTGGCCAGTGCTCGACCACCTGGAAAAATGGCTCGGCGGCCAACCGTGGCGCGATCGCCCGGTCGGCCGTGAACGCAAGATGCTCAAGCATGCCTGCGTGCGCTTCCAGCAACTGACCTCCCCGGCCGCCGCCAAAGCTGTGGAAGACACCGCGTTCTATCGCTCGGCGGTGCTGCTGTCGCGTAACGACGTGGGCTTCAGCACCGAGCAGTTCAGCGCGCCGGTGGCCGAGTTTCACGCCATCAACCAACAGCGTTTGCAGACCTTTCCCGACAACCTGCTGGCCACTGCCACCCACGACCACAAGCGCGGCGAAGACACCCGCGCACGCTTGGCGGTACTCAGCGAGTGTGCGCCGTGGTACGCCGAACAGGTCGAGCACTGGCGCACCCTCGCCGCCCCGTTGCGCCAGGACGCCAACACGCCGTCGGCCGGTGATGAGCTGATCCTTTACCAAGTGCTGCTCGGCAGTTGGCCGTTGGACGCGAACCCGGATATGCAGGGCTATCAACAACGCCTCAGGCAATGGCAGCAAAAAGCCCTGCGCGAAGCCAAGTTGCAAAGCAGCTGGAGCGCACCCAACGACGCCTATGAACAAGGCGTCGAGGCCTTCCTGTCGCGGCTGTTGCTCAGCGAACCGGGCCAGGCGCTGCGCGCTGCCATCGCCACTGCCGCCCAGGCCATCGCCCCGGCCGGTGCGGTAAACGGCCTGGCGCAATCCTTGCTTCGTCTCACCGTGCCGGGTGTGCCGGACCTGTACCAGGGCGATGAGTTCTGGGACTTCAGCCTGGTGGACCCGGACAACCGCCGCCCAGTGGATTTCAACGCACGGCAACACGCGTTGAACAATCCATCGAGCATCGACGAACTGTTGTCCCACTGGCGCGACGGGCGTGTCAAACAGGCGCTGATTGCGCAGGTGTTAGCCTTGCGCAAGGCTGATCCCGAGCTCTTTCGCAGCGGGCGCTACACACCGCTGGAGGTCACCGGCACACACGCTGAACACGTCGTCGCATTCTGTCGCGAACATCAAGGCAAACGCCTACTGGTGGTGGTGCCACGTTGGCCCCAGCGCCTGCTGGAAAAGGGTGAGCAGCCCCGCATCCATGCGCAGGTTTGGGGCGATACACGGGTGAAATTGCCGTTCGCCGACACAACACAAAACTGGAAGGGACTTTTTCAGACAGGCGCAGTCACACCAAACAAGGAGCTGTTAATCAGCGCTGCCCTGGGGGATTTCCCGGTCAATGTCTTTATTAATCCTGATGATCAAGAAAGCTGAAACTTTTCTGTGAGGAGCATTGTGATGAGTACTGAAGACAAACGCATACGCGAGTTGGCGCATCAGATCTGGGAATCAGAAGGCAAACCCCACGGTGAAGATGCACGCCACTGGGAGATGGCCCGCAAGCTGGCCGAAGCCGAAGCCCTGACCCCGAGCAAGCCCAAGGCTGGCGCCAAGCCGAAAACCGCGCCTAAGCCTGCGCCCAAAGCCAAGCCAGCCAAACCACCGGCACCGGCCCCCAGCACACCGGCAGCGCCTGTGGCGAAAAAGCCGCCAGCGCCAAAAAAACCTAAGCCTTAAGCCTTTCAACCTTAGGGGCCTCCTCCCGGCGCTGCCGGCAGGAGGTTCGTTTTCAATCACACATGCGTCAGCTGAACAATCGCCAGCACGATCTCGCTCGGCCCGAAAAACATCCTTGCAGGAGCAACTCAATGAGCAAACCCGATAAAACCCAACCGACGCCGGAACACGAGCCGTCGCGGATTCGTGAAGGTTTGCCCTTCCCCCTAGGCGCCACCTGGGACGGCCTGGGTGTCAACTTTGCGCTGTTCTCAGCCAACGCCACCAAAGTCGAACTGTGCCTGTTTGACGATAGCGGCGAAGTGGAGCTGGAACGCATCGAACTGCCGGAATACACCGACGAAACCTTCCACGGCTACCTGCCCGACGCCCACCCCGGGCTGATTTACGGCTACCGCGTGTACGGTGCGTATGACCCGGCCAATGGTCACCGCTTCAACCACAACAAATTGCTGATCGACCCCTACGCCAAGCAACTGGTGGGCGAACTCAAATGGTCCGAGGCGTTGTTCGGCTACACCATCGGCCACCCCGATGACGACCTCAGTTTCGACGAACGCGACAGCGCACCCTTCGTGCCCAAGTGCAAGGTCATCGACCCGGCGCACACCTGGGGCAACGACCAGCCGGTGCGGGTACCGTGGGACCGCACGATCATTTATGAAACCCATCTGCGCGGTATCAGCATGCGCCACCCTTCGGTCAGCGAGTCGGTGCGTGGCACCTGCGCAGGGCTGATGGAAGACGACGTGCTCAAGCACATCCGCCAGTTGGGCGTGTCATCGGTCGAACTGCTGCCGGTGCATGCCTTCGTCAACGACCAGCACTTGCTGCAAAAAGGCATGACCAACTACTGGGGCTACAACAGCATTGCCTTCTTTGCGCCGGACCCGCGCTACTTGGCCAGCGGCAAGATCGCCGAGTTCAAGGAGATGGTCGCGCACCTGCACGAGGCCAAGCTTGAGGTGATCCTCGACGTGGTCTACAACCACACCGCCGAAGGCAACGAGCGTGGCCCAACCTTGTCCATGCGCGGCATCGACAACGCCTCGTACTATCGCCTGATGCCCGATGACAAGCGCTTTTACATCAACGATTCCGGCACCGGTAACACCCTCGACCTAAGTCACCCGTGCGTATTGCAAATGGTCACCGACTCGCTGCGGTACTGGGCCACCGAGATGCACGTGGACGGTTTCCGCTTTGACCTGGCGACCATTCTGGGCCGCTACCGCGATGGTTTCGATGAGCGTCACAGCTTCCTCGTGGCCTGCCGTCAGGACCCGGTGCTGCGCCAGGTAAAAATGATCGCCGAGCCGTGGGACTGCGGCCCCGGTGGCTACCAAGTGGGTAAGTTCCCACCGGGCTGGGTGGAGTGGAACGACCGCTTCCGCGACACCGTGCGCGCCTTCTGGAAAGGCGACGACGGCCAGCTGGCAGACTTCGCCGCGCGCATGACCGCCTCGGGCGAGATGTTTAATCAGCGCGGTCGGCGCCCGTACAGCTCGGTGAACTTCATCACCGCCCACGATGGTTTCACCCTGCACGACCTAGTGTCGTACAACGACAAGCACAACGAAGCCAACGACGAAAACAACCAGGACGGCAGCAATAACAACCTGTCCTGGAACCACGGCGTCGAAGGCCCCACCGATGACCCGCAAATCAACGCGCTGCGCCTGCGCCAGATGCGTAACTTTTTCGCCACCCTGCTGCTGGCCCAGGGTACGCCGATGCTGGTGGCCGGTGACGAGTTCGCGCGAACCCAGCACGGCAACAACAACGCCTATTGCCAGGACAGTGAAATCGGCTGGGTCAACTGGGAGCTGGACGACGACGGCAAGGCGCTGCTCAAGTTTGTAAAACGCTTGATCAAGCTGCGCCTGGCCTATCCGATTCTGCGCCGTGGTCGCTTCTTGGTCGGTGACTACAACGAAGACATCGGCGTGAAAGATGTCACCTGGCTGGCGCCGGATGGCAACGAGATGACCACCGAACAGTGGCAAGACAGCCATGGCCGCTGCCTGGGCATGCTGATGGATGGCCGCGCCCAGGAAACCGGAATTCGTCGCCCGGGTGGCGATGCAACGTTGCTGCTGGTGGTCAACGCCCACCACGACATGGTCAATTTCCGCCTGCCGCCGGTGCCCGAGGGTGAATTCTGGACCTGCATGCTCGACACCAACGACCCGGCAGTACGGGGCCAGGAACGGTTTGATTTCGAGCACGAATACGCCGTCACCGGCCGCTCGCTGCTGTTGTTTGAACTGCAACACGACGAGGTGTGAAATGGCGTTGCATGGATTCCTTCAAGGCTTTCGGAGCTATGCGCACACGCAGGCTTTGGGGAGTGCCTTGAAGGCGCTTCAGGAGGAAGGCCTGGACCAGCTGCCGTTGCCCGGCAGCGGCCAGACGCTGGAGCGCTTCAGCCGTTTGGCGCAAGTGGCCGGGCATGATTTGCGCCTGTGCAAGTTGTTCGAAGGCCATACCGATGCCTTGGCGATCATCGCTGAGCTCAACAGCCCCTTGCCGCCTTTGGGCAGCGTTTGGGGCACCTGGGCCGCCGAGCCGCCCACGGCCAAGGTGCGCGTGCAGCGCGACGGCCACCGGTTGGTCGTCGACGGGCGTAAAGCCTGGTGTTCGGGCGCGGCGGTAGTCACCCATGGGCTGCTGACCGCCTGGGACGAAGAGGATCGCCAGCAACTGGTCGCCGTGGACATGCAGCAACCCGGCATCAGCGTGACTGACGAAGGCTGGAATGCCGTGGGTATGGCTGCCACGGGCAGTGTCGAGGTGGTGTTCGACGACGCCCGCGGCATCGCGGTCGGCGGCCCGGGGGATTACTTGTCACGCCCAGGCTTCTGGCAAGGCGGAATCGGCATCGCCGCGTGCTGGTATGGCGGCGCACAACGTCTGGCCGAGGTGCTGCGCGAGCAATGCGCGAAACACCCGGAACCGCATGCGCTCGCCCATTTGGGCGCGGTAGACAGCGTGCTCAACAGCGCCGCTTGTGTGTTACGCGACAGTGCTGAACAGATCGACCGCGAACCCCAGGCCTGTGCGCGACAGCTTGCCCAGCTGGCACGTGCCTGCGTCGAAGATACGGTTGAGCAGGTCATGCGCCATGTCGGTCGCGCGGTCGGTGCAGGGCCGTATTGCAAGGACCCGCACTTTGCCCAACTGATGGCCGACTTGCCGGTGTATATGCGCCAAAGTCATGCAGAACGCGACTTGGCGGCGTTGGGCGAGTTGGCCGCTGCAGACTCCGCACGGAGGTGGCATCTATGAAAGCTAATCCGATCGTCGGCCAAGGTACCCCGCTGCATCAGTGGCAGACGTCGTCGCACATGGCCGAGCTGCCCGAAATAAGCGTCGCGCAGTTGGTGCCCGAAGGCCATCGCGCGGTGATCATTGCCCCTCATCCAGACGATGAAGTGCTCGGTTGTGGCGGCCTGTTGCAAGGCTTGGCCATGCTTGGCCGGCCGATTCAGCTGATCTCCGTGACCGACGGCAGCGCCAGTCACCCAGGCTCCAGGCGTTGGCCGGTGGAACGCTTGAGCGTGGTGCGCCCGCAGGAATCGGCCCAGGCCCTGCATCGCCTCGGCTTGCCGCTGCACAGTTTGAGATGGCTGCGCGCGGGCTTCGCCGACAGCCAAGTGGCTGCGCGCGAGGAGCAATTGAGCGCGTTCATCCAGCGTTATCTCAAGCCCACCGACGTGGTGTTCACCACCTGGCGCGAAGACGGTCATTGCGACCACGAAGCCGTCGGCCGCGCCAGTGCCAAAGCCGCCAAGGCGGTGGGCGCGACGTTGTATGAGTTGCCGGTATGGACCTGGCACTGGGCGACGCCCGAAGACAGCCAAGTGCCGTGGCACCGCGCACGCAAGATCCCGCTGACACCCGAGGCGGTGGCGCGCAAACGCCACGCCATCCACGCCTTCGCCAGCCAGCTGGAGGGCGACCCGCAGATCGGCCTTCCGCCCGTGCTCGCACCTTATGTGGTGGAGCGTTTGCTGCAACCTTTTGAAGTGGTGTTTGTATGAGTGTTGCCACGCCTTATTTCGATCAGCTGTTCGACGGCAATGACGATCCCTGGGCGTTTCGACAACGCTGGTACGAGCAGCGCAAACGCGCCTTGACCCTGGCGGTACTGCCCCGGCCACGCTACGCGTCGATCTTCGAACCCGGCTGCGCCAATGGCGAACTGAGTGCTGAACTGGCGCCGCGCTGTGATCGGCTGGTGTGCTGTGACACGGCCGCCACCGCCGTGGCGCTGGCAAAAACCCGGTTACTGGGCTTTCCCCACGCCCAGGTGCAGCAAAGCCGCCTGCCTGAGCAATGGCCGGCGGGCTCGTTCGAACTGATCGTGTTGAGCGAGCTATGCTATTACCTCGACGCCGAGGACTTGCATCGCTTGGTTGACCGCGCCCTCGCCTCGTTGACCGAAAACGGGCAACTGCTGGCCTGCCATTGGCGCCCAACCATCGAGGGCTGCCCGCAAACCGCCGAACAAGTGCATGCCCTGTTGCAACAACGGCTGGGCATGCCGGTTATGGTGCAGCATCACGAGCGTGATTTTCTACTCGACCTGTGGAGCCGTGACGGCGCCTCGGTCGCGTCCGTAGAGGGCTTGCGATGATCGGCATTCTGATCCCGGTGCATAACGAAGAAGCGCTGCTGGCTGAATGCCTGAAAGCCGCATTGATTGCCGCCAGCCATCCTGGGTTGCTGGGCGAGGCGGTAGAAATTCTGGCGGTGCTCGACAGCTGCAGCGATGGCAGTGCGGCGATTGCCCAGGCATACCCGGTGCAGAGCCTGCACGTGCAAGCACGCAATGTCGGGCATGTACGCGGCGTCGGTGCGCGGCATTTGTTGAATCAAGGGGCGCGCTGGATCTCCTGCACCGACGCCGACAGCCGCGTGGCCCCCGACTGGCTGGTGGCGCAATTGGCATTGGGTGTCGACGCAGTGTGCGGCACCGTGACCGTGGACGCCTGGAGCGAAGGCTTTGACCCAGCGGCGCAAATTCGCTACACCCAGGCCTACCAGGCCCGCGACGGCCATCGGCATATCCACGGCGCCAACTTGGGCGTGAGTGCCGGTGCCTATGTGCGGGCCGGAGGGTTCGAGCCGTTGGCCTGCCAAGAAGATGTGCAACTGGTGCGTAACTTGGAACGCTGTGGCGCATCGATCGCCTGGAGCCATTCGCCGCAAGTGATCACCAGCGCACGCCTGGAATGCCGTGCCCAAGGCGGCTTCGGCGATTACTTGAAGAGCCTGATGCAGACCACTTAAAAAAAACGAGATTGCAAGATGTAAAAGTGCCGAATCCTTGACTATGCTGAGCAAGCCTTGCTGGCCATCCCAGTTGGATGGCAGCACCTCACCGCAGCGGAGCCTGCGGTACAACAAAAAGCGTCGTCCCATTCTCGGGAAACGGCCCAGCACGAATCGACAAGGATGTGACACCCATGAAACTCGCCGCCTTAAGCGAGGGCCGTCGCGGCCCCGCGCAAATCTGGAACAGCGCCCCGCAGTTGGCGCAAATCCCCATTATCAGCCCCTCCTCTCTGGTGCCCCGAGGCGCACGCGTCGTCGTTATCGCGCCGCACCCGGGGGACGAGGTGCTGGCCTGCGGGGGCTTGCTGCAACTGCTCAGCACCCTGGAGCATCCGCTCCTGCTGATCTCAATCACCGACGGCAGCGCCAGCCATCCGGGCTCCCACGCCTGGCCGGCGAGCCGCCTGAGTGTGATTCGCCCCCAGGAGAGCGCCGAGGCTTTGCGTCGTCTGGGTATGCCACTGCATAGCTTGAAGTGGATTCGTGGCGGCTTTTGCGACGATGCCTTGGCCGCCCGTGAGCAGCCGATGAGCCAATTTATCGCGCGCTACCTGCAAGCCGGTGATGTGGTGTTCACCACCTGGCGCAACGACGGCAAAGACGACCATGACGCCGTCGGCCGTGCCACTGCCAAGGCTTGTAGCCTGGTAGGCGCGCGGCTCTATGAGCTGCCCATTTGGGCCTGGCACTCGCCCGCGCGCGACGGTGCGATGATCCCGTGGCAGCGTGCACGCAAAGTGCGCCTGGACACCTGGAGCGTGGCGCGCAAACTGCACGCCGTGCATGCGTACGCCAGCCAATTGGTCGGCGACCCGGCCATCGGGTTGGCACCCATGCTCGCCCAGGACCTGCTGGAACGCATGCGCGAGCCGTATGAGATCGTGTTTGCCTAGGCTTAGGTATCGCAGTGTGTACGCAGCGTTTAACCCGGGGCACTTGCTGAAACACCGCCGTTGCAGTTCGGTGCGCTGGGCATGGCGCATGCTGAAATGCCCGAGCCGCGAACGCTGGCCAGTCACAGCCAAACTCCCTTCGGCGCGCTCAAGCACATCAAGGCCGGCCTGCTCGATGCGGCTTATGCCGCCGTCGGCGTACCGACCATTACCCTGGAAGGCAGCGGCATTGGTCGCAACCTGCCGCAGGAAGCGCCGCCGGCGTTTGCCAAGGCCATCGTCGATGCGGATCACCTGTAAGGTTTTAGCTCCCCTCTTTACGCCATAGCGGGTCAGTGCGTGGCTTGCGTGTCGCGCACACTGGCGTTCATGGCTACCTGTGCAATGAAGCGTTTACGAACGTGCGACAACTGGTAGGCAATCCCTAGCCAGATAAACCATGCGGGCATCACACACAGTGCCAGTCGCGTGTCCGGCTGTAACGCGAGCAGGCACAGCACGAAGCCGAGAAACGCCAGGGAAAACCACGCCATCGGCACGCTGCCGGGCATTTTATAGAGTGATTGTGCGTGCAAATCCGGGCGTTTTTTACGGTAGGCGATGTAGGACGCGAGGATAGTCGACCAGGTAAAAATCACCAGGATCGCCGAAACGGTGGACACGATGGTGAAGGCCGTCATCACCTCCGGCACCACAAACAGCAACACCAGGCCCAGCAACATCAACAGCGTGGTAAAGGCCAGGCTGATAAACGGCACGCTGTTGTTCGACAGCCGCCGAAAAATGCCTGGCGCATCGCCCAGGTCGGCCAAACCGAAGAGCATGCGGCTGGCGGAAAACACGCCACTGTTGGCCGACGAGGCGGCGGACGTCAGCACCACAAAATTGACGATGCCCGCCGCCGCTGGAAAACCGGCGACCAGGAACAGCTCCACAAACGGGCTTTTGCTCGACGAGACCTGCTGCCAGGACGTCACGGCGATGATGCACGCCAGCGCCAGCACGTAGAACAGGATAATGCGCAGCGGGATTGAGTTGATTGCCTTGGGCAGGGTCTTCTCTGGCGCGCGGGTTTCAGCGGCCGCCGTGCCGATCAGCTCGGTGCCGGCGAAGGAGAAGATCGCCATCTGGAAACCGGCGAAGAACCCGAACACGCCGTTGGGGAACGCCGCCTGTTTATCCAGCAAGTGGCTTAACGAGGCGGTGACGCCGGTGGGCGAGACAAACGCACTGGCAATCAACACCAGGCTCACGCCGATCAGCGTCACCACGGCGATGATCTTGATGATCGCAAACCAGAATTCCACCTCGCCAAACAAACGGACCGTGAGCACGTTCAACGCGAACAGCGTGAGCAACATGCCCACGGCCGGCATCCACGCCGGTACGCCGGGGAACCAGTACTGGAAAAACCCACCCACCACCACGGCATCCCCCACCACCGCCACGCTCCAGCTCAGCCAGTACGACCAGCCGAGAAAAAACGCCGCGCGCGGCCCCAGGTAGGCACCGGCAAAGTCGGCAAAGCTCTTGAAGTTGAGGTTGGATAACAGCAGCTCGCCCATGGCGCGCATCACGAAGTACACAAAGAGGCCGATGATCATGTAGATCAGGATGATCGAGGTGCCCGAGAGCGCGATGATCTTGCCCGAGCCCATGAACAGGCCCGTGCCGATCGCACCGCCCATGGCCATCAACTGGATGTGGCGGTTGCTCAGGGTGCGTTGCAACGCAGGCTTTTCTGTCAGCCCAGGCGTGGTTGTTTTCATTACAAAACCTCTTGTTATGTTTTTGAGTTTTGGCAGAAAAGAAGTGAGCGGTTTTTATTTTTGGGTTCAGGCGGTCTTGCTTTCGAAACCGTGCAGCACGTTGACGGCATTGATGCCGATCTCATCGACCATGTAGCCGCCTTCCATCACAAACAGCGTGGGTGCGCCGACGCTGGCGATGATCTCGCCCATGCCGAGGAAGTCCTGGGTCTCCAGAAGGAAATGGCTGATAGGGTCGTCCTTGAAGGTGTCGACCCCCAGGGAAATCACCAGCACTTCGGGGGCGAAATCGCGCAGGTGCCGGCACGCGTCGATCAACGCGGTTTTGTAAGCGGCCCAGGTGGTGTTTTTCGCCAGCGGGTAATTCAGATTGAAGCCCTCCCCGGCACCCTCGCCGCGCTCGCTGCTGAACCCGGAAAAATACGGATAAGACACCGCCGGTTCGCCATGCAGGGAGATGAACATCACGTCCGGGCGTTGATAGAAAATATTCTGCGTGCCGTTGCCATGGTGGAAATCCACGTCCAGCACCGCCACGCGCTGGGCGCCCTGGGTGATGGCCTGCTGCGCGGCAATCGCCGCGTTGTTGAGGTAGCAATAACCGCCCATGTATTCACGGGCGGCGTGGTGGCCCGGCGGCCGGCACAAGGCGAACGCGCTGTTGTGGCCTTCGTCGATCAGGGCCAGGCCGGTGAGCGCGATGTCGGCGCTGGTCTTGACCGCATTCCAGGTGGTGGGCGTGATCGGCGAACCGGCGTCCATGGCAAAGAAACCCAACTTGCCGTCGATGAAGTCCGGCACCTGTTGGTTGGCCAGGTCACGCACCGGCCACACCAGCGGCAGCGCGTCATGGCTGCGACCAATCGCAGACCATTGCGCCCAGGCGGTTTCGAGGAATGACACGTAGCGTTCGCTGTGGGCGTTGACGTAACACGCGCGGTCAAAGGTGCGCGGCACGATGATATCGCCGAGCCCGACGTGCTGGACGCGATCGCGCACGGTGTCGGCGCGGCTCGGTTGTTCGAATGAGGGTTTGAGCACACCGTCCTTCAATTCGGTGCCATGGTGCAAACGGTGGGCATCACTAAAAACAGTCAGCATTTTTTAACATCCGCCAGTAAAAGACAGGGTCTATTTTGTTCCGGCGTTGCTGGGCTTTCTTTGCTTTTAGTTCGCGCACTGTTAGGTTTATCGGGAATTTTTACCTCAGCGATGGCGCATTATGAAAAATAAAACCAAGCAGGTCGCTCTTGATGACACCGATCTCGCCATCCTCGCGTTGCTGCAGGAAGACGCGAGTATTTCCAATGCGCAACTCAGCGAGCGCCTGTCCCTGAGCCTCACGCCGTGCTGGCGCCGACGTAAACGCCTGGAAGAAGAAGGCGTGATCAAGGACTACCAGGCCAACCTCGATCGCAAGATGCTGGGGCTGGATATCATGGCGTTCGTGCATGTGCGCTTCGCCATCCACACCGACCATGCCCCGGATGCCTTCGAGGCGGTGGTCAAGACGCTGCCCGAGGTGCTGGCCTGCCACAAAATCACCGGCGATGCGGACTATCTGTTACAGGTGCTGGCCGAAGATCTGGACAGTTACAGTGAGTTTGTCGAGAACGTGTTGCGACGCCAGTTAGGCATTGCATCGATCCAATCGAGCCTGGCGTTGCGTGAGGTGAAGGCGACGAGCCGGTTGGCGATTCCCGGGCGGGAAAGCCCTCAAGCCGGGAACCGTCAATAACCAAGGACATGTGAGGTTAACCAGGTGACTTAGTGGCAAAATGCCTTTTTTCCCCATACGCATGGAGCGACTGTGACGCACGTTATTGCCCCCTCGGAATCCACCCTCCGCCCAACCTCGCCTTCGAACTTCCGCTTCTTCAGACGCCTCGGGATGTTCGTCCTGGCGGCGTTGATTATGCTGCTGGCGCCAATTCCCGGCCTGCTGCTGGTGCCGCCAGCGATGCAGACCTACTTGATGTTCGTCACCAACATGGGCGTCGTCGGGTTGCTGCTATCCGGGTTGTTCGTGGTGCAACACCGACATGACCTGGCCGCTACGTTTTATGGCGACCACATCCGCAAGCCATTACGCCTGGGCGCGATTGCCTT
The DNA here is from genome assembly GCF_045447305.1 of Pseudomonas sp. D47. Taxonomy (NCBI): domain Bacteria; kingdom Pseudomonadati; phylum Pseudomonadota; class Gammaproteobacteria; order Pseudomonadales; family Pseudomonadaceae; genus Pseudomonas; species Pseudomonas sp. D47. The sequence continues at coordinate 42,578 of NZ_JBJGXU010000020.1, forward strand.
GGTTGCCGCGTATGCGCTGTGCGGGCTGGCCGTCAGCGCACTGGGGTTGCCGCGTGAAGCGTTCATGGCGCAGATGTACAGCGGCCTGACCCAGTGGCAAACCCTGATCAAATTGGCTTCGCTGATTATCCTTCCACCGATTGCCGAAGAGCTGATGATGCGCCACTACCTGCTGCGCCTGTTTCCCTACGAGCGCAGCGTGGCGTGGAAGTGGATCGCGGTGATTGTGACGTCCGCACTGTTCGCCAGCCTGCATACCCAATACGCCAGCTCGACCACGATGACATTGATCTTCGTGCTGGGCTGCCTATTCGCCTGGGCGAGAATTGCCAGCGGCGGCTTGCTGGTGCCGATTTTGCTGCACATGCTGGCCGAAGTGGTGGGGTCGAGTCTTGACTGGACCTGGACGTGGGCAGGGCTTTACGGCTGACCCCAGGCACCCTTCGGGATGGGCGTAAACCTGATGTTCGCGCCCACTTCCCAACGTGAATGGCAAAACGCTCGCCCCCAAGATGTGAAAAATTCGTTAACTAATTCTCGCCGAAGGCTTTTTCCCGCTGCTTCAATCTGCCAGACTGATGCGAATAATTCTTAACATCATTATTATTCGCCAGGGACGGCGCTCGGGGAGAGTCAGTCCATGTCTGTGCAACAACACGTGAGCAAGCGTTTTTCACCCAATTTGATCGCGATGGCGGTGTGTATCGCCACCTCACCAGCGGCCTTCGCCGCCGATGCGCAACAGCCGCCAGCGGTGGTTGAGTTGGGCGCGACGCAGATCAACACTGAGCAACCACTCGGTACGACCACCGAGGGCAGCCAGTCCTACACCACGGGGTCGATGGCGACTGCGACCAAACTGCCGCTGAGCCTGCGCGAAACGCCGCAAGCGGTGACGGTGATTACCCGTCAGCGCATGGACGACCAAGCCATGACCAGTGTCAACGATGTGGTGAAGAACACCCCCGGCCTGTTTCTCAGCCAAGCCGACGGCCCCGGCCGACAGAGCTATAAGTCGCGTGGTTTCGACATCGATAACATGATGTTCGATGGCATCCCAAGCGCCTATTCCGGCTACGCCAACAGCGTGCAACCTAACCTCGCGATGTTTGACCGCGTGGAGGTGATTCGCGGTGCTACCGGTCTGGTCACCGGCGCAGGCAACCCTTCGGCGGCGCTCAACTTCGTGCGTAAACGGCCGACGGCCACGCCGCAAGTGTCGCTCACGGGCGCGGTCGGGAGCTGGGATGACTACCGTGGTGAAATCGACGCCTCCAGTGCCTTGAATGACAGCGGCACCTTGCGCGGCCGTATGGTGGGTTCGTATCGCGATGCGGACACCTTCCGCGATAAGGAAAACAGCAACCACGGCCTGTTCTACGGCATCACCGAAGCGGACCTCAACGAAGACACGACCGCCACCCTGGGCTTCTCGCGCCAGGAGGACCAGACTAATTTCTTCTGGGGTGGCTTGCCCATCGGCACCGACGGCCATCACCTGAACCTGCCCCGCTCCACCAACCCCGGCAGTGACTGGGAAAACAAGAAACTGACCATCGACACCGTGTTCGGTGACATCGAACGCCGCTTCGAAAACGGCTGGAAACTCCACGTCGCCGGCTCGTCATCACAACTCGACGGCGTATTCACCGGCAGCTACCAGTCGCGCTACAAAACTGAACTGGCGAGGACCGCCTATCAATCGCACCAGGATGACAAACAGTACGGGCTGGATACGTTTGCCAGCGGCCCGGTCAATGCCTTCGGCCGTACCCATGAACTGGTGGTCGGCACCAGCAAACGCATCTACGACGCCACGTCCAAGGAATACAGCCCTTACGACACCAATTATCCGCTTAATGGCGCGAAACCCGACTTTGTGCGCGACGGCAAAGGGCACAGCATCACCACCCAGGACGGCGTCTACGTGACCACTCGCCTCAACCTGGCCGACCCGCTCAAAGTGATCCTCGGCGCGCGTCTGGACTGGTACGACTACGATGACCGCCAAGGCGACGGCGACTACAAGATCACCAAAAACCTGACGCGTTACGCCGGTGTGATCTATGACCTGGACGAGCACCACTCCGTCTACGCCAGCTACACCGACATCTTCAGCCCGCAGTCCAACAAGGACTTCTCGGACAAACCCCTGACCCCCATCGTCGGCGAAAACTACGAAGTCGGTATCAAGGGCGAATACTTCAACGGCGCGCTTAACGCCAGCCTGGCGCTGTTCCGTATCGACCAGAAAAACCGCGCCACACTGCCTGAAAGCCAAGCTGGATGCCCGACCATTACCTGCTACGAAGCCTCCGGCCTGGTACGCAGCCAAGGTGTCGACATGGAACTGCAAGGCGCACTCACCGAAAACTGGCAAGTCGGTGCCGGCTACACCTACACCCGCGCCCACTACATCAAGGACAGCAACGCCGCCAACAACAACCAGCGCTTCGACACGGACACCCCCGAGCACCTGTTCAAGATCACCTCGTCCTATCGCTTCCAGGGCCCACTGGAAAAACTGCGCGTCGGTGGCAACGTGAACTGGCAGAGCCGCATGTATAACGACGTCGTCCTGGCTGACAAAAGCAGCTATCGCCTGGAGCAAGGCAGCTATGCCGTGGCGGACGTGATGGCGGGCTACCGGGTGAGCAAGCATTTGGACCTGCAGCTCAACGTCAACAACATCTTCGACCGCACCTACTACTCGGCAATTGCCACCAGCCCGACCTGGGGCGCCAACGACACCTACGGCAACCCACGCAGCTACGCGCTGACCGCCAAGTACGACTTCTAATCAGCCTTGGCGCTGCGTCTATCCGTTCGGATAGACGTTCTTAACGTCCCGCTCAGGGATGCCGATAAAGTTTTGGCATCCCTGAAGCTTAAAAAACACCGAATACCTGCTTCACGCCCCAGGCGGCCCGCGTGGCACGCCGCCTGCCTGTGGTGCTGACGGCACTCTATCGCGCCATCGGCGGCCTCCGCCTGATGCACTGCTTTTGGATGCAGGCCTGATGATCGAGGTTGGATGCGTTGGGGCGCAGGTTTCATCAGTGACGCGCCCCAAAGCCCTATGCGTCTTTGGAAAGTGAGGAAGTGATCTGTGCAATCGCACCGCGATCCTGCTTCTGCAGCGTACGGTACTGGTTGAGGATCTCCGTCTCTTGCTCGCTGAGGTCATCCGAACTCATGAGCGAACGCTCACCGCTAAGCAGGTAAAGCACATCAACCCCGCGCTTGCGGATAGCCATCAGGTAATCGGATTTTGGCAGCCGTTCACCGCGCTCATAGTGGCCTTGTGCATTCTCGGCTACGCCACCGAGGGCACCGAAGTCGTGTTGGGAGAGTAAGAGCCGTTTGCGCTCTTCCTTTAAGCGCACGCCTAAATTGCCGTCCATGTTGAATGCCTAATCTGAGGGGTTTAACCCACCATACGCTTATACCCAGGTAAGAAGGACATTCATTTGAGATGGCTGGGTGGGGCGAAAAGCGATAGATAGTCGGCTTATGTTCCGTTATGACCTGAACAAAAACACCTGAGCAAAAAAGCGAGTTTGCAGCATGACCGACGACACAAAAACAAAAGGCCCGACCTGGCTTAAAACCGAACATGGCATGGGCCACGGCCACGCCAATGCGTGGCTGGCGTATTACTTAGCCGCTGAAAACGGCAAATGAGCCACTGCCCTACCCTTCAAGCTTGCGTTTCAGTCGCCTCAGGTCACGGTTGACGATCAGCTTGTGCACCGGGCCGACCGGCACCATGTAGACACGGCCAAAGGCGTTATGGGTGACCACCGATGAAGTGACCGTAACCACACGCTCGCTGATCGACAGGCAAATCATCACATCCAGATGGCGGTCGCGCTCAGTCAGCACCAGCCTGTCGGGGGCACTGTGCTCCACCAGAAAAAAGTCCAGCCGCTCGCCCACCTGCACACGCTCTCGCCGAGTGCCGGAGAACCCACCGATGCGTTTCACGCCAAACAGCGCGCAAATCGCGTCGCGGATTCGGAATGCCTGCTGAAACAGCCATCCTGGCTCGGCCGTCACGATGTTCCAAGCTTCAAGCGCCGTGACCTCAACCGGCAGCAGGGTTGACCGGCAGTCGTAATAATCCAGTTCAGACAGTGCGCGCAGGGTGTGAGCAATAGGGGGCGTTGCCAAACGTTCTCTCCTTGGTCATAGCAATCAACTACCATCCTGCGCAGGTATTTCCTACCTCGCAACTCATAATTCTTACGCACGATGAGGTTTTATCCATGACGGGCTGGGACGCTGTTTATGCTGAGGCCGAACGCCGTTCTTTTGTCGCGAGCCATGAGCCTCGTGGAGGACCGTGGAAGCCATCGCACCTTTGAATCTGGCGCTGAGCGCACGACGGAATGGTCGACCACGATAGAGAAAATCGTGGCAACCTGAGTCGTTCCTGTTCTTGCCAATTTCCTTATAGCCTGAGCACAACAAATGGTATCCGCACAACAAGCCAGCGCCAGCATCCTTGAGCTATTTAAAGGTTCCATCAGAGATGGCCGTGCGCAGCGATTCGTCATTCAGTCGTGTGAGCTTTCTTCGGACGGCAACTTCTGGGTGATTCGCTGTAACACCGAGGACTATGTGGTGCACGGCAAGTTCGAGTATTGCCTTGTCGGCGTGAATGCCCATCTGGTCGACGTCAGAACCGGATCGCATGAGACGGTAGCCAGCTGTTTCAGTGTTGACGAGTACCTGCAAGACAAACGCGACGTTCATGCAGCGGCTGGTAAGTGCTACGTATTGGTCCCGGTCTTCTCTCGTGAAAGTAAAGAGGCGGTCATCAATCTGCGACAGAAGTTGCAGTGTTCTTACCCGCAAAGCTTTGCGCTCCTGTCGAGCACAGGTCGACGTTGGCTTACAGGTACGCGAAGGTACCTTGAGCATGCCCAGCGCTTGCTTGCTATCGAAGGAATAGCAACCGGCATTGAGCTGGAATCTGACCCGAGCGGCGCTATTGCGATTGGGCCGGAAACCTGGCACATCAATGCGGTACTGAGAGCGCTTGAAAAAAAACGGCTGCAAGATAAGTGAAATAAGGGTCAGACCACGTGAAACACAAGGGTGGTCTACGCCGCATTTTCAAAGATCCGACAAACAAAATAGGCTCAAGGACCGGTTTAGACTGCACCGAAATCCTGTTAGAGAGTATGGACATGCTGATTGAGTGCCAGCGATGCGGCCAAGGTTACGTTCGAGCAATGCGTGTTCGCTCTACGCAACGCTTGCTGTGGGTGTGCGAGGAATGTGACGCGACGTGGAAGCGCCAGGCTGATGTGAATGTCAGTCAATTTGAAGACTACGCAACCTTAATGGCAGCCATGGGGCACCGTGGCTTGTGGGACGCGTTGGAACCCCAGTGAAAAAGCGCCCTCGCGTGCATTTTTATCAAGCGCTTGGGTTAAAAGCAGGCAACCCATGGCCCGGATAGAATGAAGCGGTGATCAAGGACCCCATCCCTCCACACGGCAGCTGTAGTGTGGGCAAATCAACCAGTCCCCTTTTCTAAAGTAGGTCCAAATGATGACTCCGCTCGATCTTCATGACTTAGATCTTGGATGGGTCGCCTCTGACGCCTTCGGGCAGGTTGCGCTCTTCACTACGGGTGGTCCGGGGCCGATTCCTGACTCCGCACTTCCCAGCGTCGAGAATTCAGAAGAATGGGTGCTTTCATTGCCGCAGGTGTCCGCTGTAGATCGGGCCACCTCCATGCCCAGCGCAAACGCTTTCGTTGAATTTGCCAAGCGTGGGTTCTTTGCCTATGACTGGTCGGACGTTCATCGCGCTACACACCGGGCCTTGAGGGGGTACGAGCTGCAATACCGTCCAATGAGTCCACTGACCCTTGTCGACTTGCCGGCCCCTTTACGGGCATTGGCTGAGGTTACCCGCCTACCTGACGTAACGTTTGGCGTATCTATCATCGTGATAGGTGACCAGGTTTCTTAGCCGTCATTCGGCGGTTAAAACCTGCCTCTGGCTGGTTGCCGTCCTTCGCGACAGACCTCAATCGGCCGATTGACCTGCCCATCAAGCCTGCGCAACAAACCCCTGCGCTGCCCGCCGTTCAAGCATCGCGGCTTCCGTCTCGCGCGTGGCCCGCTGGCCTTTGTCGGACAACAGCGTGTAAAACGTCGCGCTCCTGAACTCTTCGGGAACCATGGTGTGCGTGTCTTTGAACAAGGGCGCCAGGTCAATGGTGTTAGCAAAGTTTTCCTTGGTCAGGCTCTAGTAGCCCATGTAGCTGCCGGACCAAGGTGAATCGGCGTCTACCAGGCGATAGAGGCATCGCGATAATTCACCGCAGCCGCTTTGAGGCCAAGGGTGTTGTTCAGCAGATCCGTAAGCCGCTGGGTATCCGAACGACTGAGCTGGCTGGCGGTATCGAGCACTTTAAGCGTGCCGTCGGCCTCGACCGTGAAGCCATACTTTTTGTCGGCAAGGTCAGTCGCCCGTCTCGCCACCTTCATAGTTGGGTTGCGGTCACTCACCCTCAAAGGGTATTAAGGTCGCGCTTACGCTTTCCGCTGGCCGTCGGTTTGATGCTTATCGGTTGTGCACCCACCCAAACCGACCTTGCAATGAAGTGAAAGTCAGTCATTAGCCATCGCGGGAAGAAGATGAAAGACCCCTTCAGCTATGTCTGGTTATTACCGCTGCTTGAAAAGCCTTTCGCAACAGCAGCACTTGATTTGCCAGAGGCGGTAAGCGCCCTCAGCGAAAAATACACGCTGCCTACCGGGATCGCACTGCAACCGCTGGTGATCACAGCGCTGACGTCAGATTCCGACTATTGGGCGGGGCTGGCGCTTAAATGGCTGGAGGATGGTTTTCCTACGGACCCTGAGCTGGCCGCTCTACTGGTTCATTGCGCCGAGAACAAAACATTGTCACAGTCTCACCGCCACAGGGCACGTAGACTGGCCTATCGAAAAATTTCCTCTAGTTGATGCTGACGGTGAGTGGCAATTCCAGGCCAGAAGCAGTCTGCCCATTCACGAAAGCGGTTTTGGCCCCACCGAGGGCCTCTTAGTCGTTATACCGGATCTGAAGACATGCAATGCAAGCCCCTGAAGATACTTTTAATTTCTCTTTCAGCCATGACTCATACCGTGTCAGCGGATCAAAAAGACTTGAACCTTGAGCCGCTTGCCATGGCGAACATACGTTGCGCTGGGTTTTATACGGCCGCACTAATGGTGGTCAAGCCAGAAGCGAAGAAAGAGTATGAATCCAGATTCAACACGCATTACGCCCTGTCACACCAGCTCAGCGCCTCGTATGAAGCGCTGGCAGAGAACCTGAACAAAGAAATCCAACGCCACGCCACCGAAGTTTCCGCTTTTAAAGAGAAAGCGCAGGTTGTCGACTTCCTAAGCAAAAACTTCATTAAGTGCAGTTCAATCGAAGCCCACTCCGCGGCCCTGATTAAAAACAACACCCTTCACCCAGAATAACTCACTGACTCAATACTCAACCGCAACGCTAACAACAAGGATGTAGACAGTCATGATAAAACGGCGATTTTCCCTGGCGTTCAGCCTGCTATGGCGCGCTTACGTTTTGCATTTCATGTACAGCTTTTTATGCTGTCATCGTGCTCGGGCTGACGTTCGGCAATCGGATGATCGGCAGCAAAAACTTCTTGCTGTACGGGCCTTCAGTCGCGCTCGGAGTGTACGCGCTGCTGCTCGTAATCCTGGAGGCAGGATGGCGTATCAATTTACTGCGAGCAGTGTTCGGCGGGCGTTTGAAGCGTTCGCCGGCTGAATGGCGAACCTACGTTCTTCTACTCACACTGTTGATCACCACGATGGCAACCGTTGACGCTCTGATTGCCTTTTTTGCTGCGGGGAATGTTTGGTTAGTCTACAAACTCTACGGTGGCCCTCTGCTGTTTGCCGTGGGTGTGTTCACTATCAGTTGGACCCAGGCGACGCCTATCACCGTAGAAGTGAGCACTGCGCCCGTAGAGAACGCGTCGGCATGATCGCCGTCGCCTCTGTGGGCTTGGATGCTGCGAATGCCCGATCCCTCCCATGGAACTTCCCGCAAAAATGATGTCAATTTGATTGCATCGCACCACAGCAAGATAAATGGGATCGTTTAGCGTCAGGCTATTTCCTGGCACGCCATGGAGAGAAAAATGAGAGTCATCATTGGGATGTTATTAATGTTCAGTGCCTACGCATATGCCGGGTGCGGCAACATCAGTGACGACGATCAGCGCGCTTACTGCAACGCCAAAACCAGTGGCCAAAGTTGCGGCAACATCCACGACAGCGACCTTCGGGCCACGTGCCTTGCAGAAATGAGCGGCCAAAGTTGCGGCAACATCAGCGACAGCGATCAACGCGCTTATTGCAATGCCAAAACCAGTGGCCAAAGTTGCGGCAACATCCACGACAGCGACCTTCGAGCCACGTGCCTTGCAGAAATGAGCGGCCAAAGTTGCGGCAACATCAGCGACAGCGATCAACGCGCTTATTGCAATGCCAAAATCAATGGCCAAAGCTGCGGCAACATTCGCGACAGCAACCTGCGTAACGAATGTGAAACCCTGAAGCGTTGAGCTATCAATCACGTGGGGCCAGCGGCTTTTAATCGATACTGGCCCTGCGAACTTGAACGCATCAGTTGTTTTAGCGCCTGCCCATCTCTTATCCTCGTGACCACCTATGCCCCCGTCGATACCGGAGTTCACATGGACCTCGCCACGCTCGCCCTCTTCCTCCCCGCCTGCTTCGCCCTGAACATGGCGCCCGGCCCCAACAACTTGCTGTCAGTCAGCAACGCCACCCGCTACGGCTATCGCACCTCGTGCCTGGCCGGTATCGGCCGTTTACTGGCCTTCGCCGGCATGATCGCCCTCGCTTCCGCTGGCCTGGCGGTGGTGTTGCAAACCTCGGAGTTGTTGTTCTACGCAATCAAGATTCTGGGCGCGGCGTATCTGTTTTATTTGGCGTTTCAGCTGTGGCGGGCTAATCCGCAGGCAGAGGCTGAGGCCGCTGCGGGCAAGGTGGGATTATGGGCGTTGGCGCGTCAGGAGTTTCTGGTGGCGGCGGGCAACCCGAAGGCCATTTTGATCTTCACCGCGTTCCTGCCGCAGTTTGTAGTGCCGGGCCAGCCGATCACGCCGCAATTTGCACTGCTGGGTGCGATGTTCCTGATGCTGGAATGGATTGCCATCAGCGCCTACGCGTATATGGGCCTGCATATGCGCCGCTGGTTTGCGCAGCCACGTGGCAAGCGGATTTTCAATCGCTGCTGCGCGGGGTTGTTGTCGGCGGCGGCGACGGTGTTGTTGATGGCCCGCCGGGCGTGAGTCGCCGCCGGCGAGTATCCCAACACTGCTGCGAGGGTCTATGAGCGAGTTTGACTTTAAAGCGCGGTTTGTCGCAGCGCTGCCTTCCCTGCCGCCAGGGTTGGACTTGCAGCTTGATGAGTTCATTTTCTGGGAAGCCGGCCAGCTTCCCGTTATGCCTGAAGAAGACGCCGAGTTTCTGGTTAAACAAGGGCTGCCGGACGGTGCCGCGCCCTTCCTGAGTTTTGCCGTTTACAGCGACACAGAAGCGACCCGCAGGCGGATGATTTTCGGGGTTGCCGATCACTATTTTCCGCTGGGGCATACCGGGTCTGGGGATGTGTTGGCACTCGACTGCCAAACGCGTGAGGTGGTCTATTTCAATCACGACTTCAACAATCAGCGCGTTTTTATCAACGCTACGCTGCCGCTGTTTGCGCAGTGCCTGTGCGTGTTTCAGCAGCATCTACGCGACAACACGATGGCGCGCTGCCTGGACGAGATCGGGCGTATTGACCCACTCGCGGCAGCGCCAGGTAGTCTGTGGGCCGAAGAAGTCAGCGCCGAGCTCGGTTGACACTGGCGAGTCGTAATCAGACATAAGGAAACGTCGATGAGAACCCTGGTAGTAGGCGCAAGCAAAGGCTTGGGCAAAGCATTGATCGAGGGGCTGGGTGAACCTGGGGACACGCTGATCGGCGTCTCGCGCTCCCAGCCTGCGCACCTGGACCACAAGGCCGGTGTAGAGGTGCAGTGGGTCGAGGCCAACCTGGCGGAACCGGCCAAAGCTGCGCGAGTTATTGAAGAGGCGGTGTCAGAGCACGGCCTGGACACGCTGATTTACAACCTGGGAATTTGGGAAGAATTGGCCTTCGACCCAGCGTACAGTTTTCTGGGCGACAGCGACGACCAACTGGAAGCCATCGTCAGTTGCAACATCACTGCAACCCTCCTGCTGATCAAACGCCTGTTGCCAGCGCTGCTCAAAAGCGCCAACCCGAGGATCATCCTCACCGGCTCGACCTCCGGCCTGCCGCAAAGTGGCCGGCCGGAAGTCGCCTTCGGCGCCTCCAAATTTGCCTTGCGTGGTATAGCCGATGCACTGCGCGAAGGTTATCGGCAGCAGCGCCTGGCGGTCACGTGCCTGAACCTGGGCGACTTGAATACCGAAGACCCGTTGAGCACGCCGCGCGCGCTCGCCGAGCAACGCGGTGAAGGCCAGTTGATCCCGGTGCACGATGTGGTGCAGGTGGTACGCATGATCTTGAGCCTGTCGTCCGCCAGTTTCGTCAAGGACATCACCTTGCCGGCCATTCTGGATGAGCGCTTTTAACCTGGGAGAACGCGGCATGCGCCGTAACGAACTCGCCGAGTTTTACCGAGGCTATATCGACTGCCTCAACCAGCAGGACTGGCAACGCCTCGGCGATTTCGTGCATTCGCAGGTGACTTACAACGCCAACACGGTAGGCCTGGCGGGCTACCGCGCCATGCTGGAACGGGACTTTCGCGAAATCCCGGATTTGGTGTTTCGTGTCCAACTGCTGATCGCCGACCCACCGACCATTGCCAGCCGCTTGAACTTCAATGTGAGCCCACGAGGCGAATTCTTCGGGCTACCGATCAACGGCAGGACGGTGAGCTTCGATGAGAACGTATTCTATGAAATCGTCGATGGGAAAATCGCCCGCGTCTGGTCGGTGATCGATAAGGCGGCTATCGAGCAGCAGCTTTGATGGATAAACACCGAGGAGACCTGAGATGACTCACAAAAACACGCTCTGCCTCTGGTACAACGGCACCGCCCTGGAAGCCGCCCTCTTCATGCCAAGGCCTTTCCCGACAGCGCCGTGAAGGCCGTGCACTCCGCCCGCGGGTGAGGCGGCTGTTCGGGCACTGAAAACACCAAAGATTAACTGAGTTGGCTTGCGTGGTACGAGCGCGCAGTTGACACATTCCGTCACATCCATTGAAGATGGAGGCCTTATTCAGGGTGTGCCCACACATGTCTGCATCGTCTTTCGTTAACCTTTGCGCCATTGGCTTGATTGCCAAGGCGCAAGGTTGCGTGGCGCACGCCCTCAAATCGAAGAAACAGTCGCTCATGTGACCGGGGCGCGCTGTCCCGTCAGATGAGTTGACAGGACATTGAGCGCGACGGACCTCCCTCCCTTTGCACAATTGCCTCTGCCCTTCTGACGGTGACTCAAGCGGTCAACCATCAGGAGAAAGTGCATGTCATCGTTTCAAGGTATCTGGGTTCCCATCGTCACGCCATTTCATGACGGCGCCATCGACTTTATCGGCCTGCGCCGGCTGGTCAGCCACCTGTTGGAAAAGCACGTGGCCGGGATCATGGTGTGCACCACCACCGGCGAAGCCGCATCTTTGAGCCGCCAGGAACAGCTGGCCGTGCTGGATGCGGTGCTGCAACTGGTGCCCGCGCACCGCGTGGTGATGGGCCTGGCGGGCAACAACCAAATCGAACTGCTGCAGTTCCTGGCCCACATCCTGCAGCGCCCGGTGGCCGGTTTGTTGGTGCCGGCGCCAAGTTACATCCGCCCGTCCCAGGCCGGCCTTGAGGCGTTTTTCCGCACGGTGGCGGATGCGTCCAGCGTGCCGATCATCCTGTATGACATCCCCTACCGAACCGGCGTGACCTTCGAACAGGCTACGCTGCTGAACATCGTCAAACATCAGCGAATCGTCGCAATCAAGGATTGTGGCGGCAACCTGGCAACCACCTTGGCGCTGCTCGCCAGTGGCGACGTGGACCTGTTGTGCGGCGAGGACCTGCAGATTTTCAACGCGCTGTGCCTGGGCGCCAGCGGTGCGATTGCGGCCTCAGCACATGTGCGCACCGAGGACTTTGTGGCGCTGTGCCAGCAAGTGCGGGATAACCGGCTCACCGAAGCCAGGGCGACTTTTTTCAAGTTAGTGCCGTTGATCAACACCCTGTTTATGGAGCCTAACCCGGCGCCGGTGAAGGCCGCGCTGGCCCTGCAAGGGTTGATCGGCAGTGCGTTGCGCGCCCCGATGCAAACCGCCAGCACGGCCGTAATAGAGCGGTTGCAGCAGGTCTCAATCAGCGGCGCTTAATCATCAAAACCCGTTCATGCGCCAAAAAAAGACATCCACAGGACCGCCCGGTTGCGACCGGCGCGATCCCGGCCTATGTTCCAAGCCATGCTTTGCATTTTTGCTGTCCCGCACCCAATCCTCTTGCGTATCAGGTGACGACATGCCCACCCTTTCCCGCCCCGCCGTGCTCGAACTGATCGGCAATACGCCGCTCGTCAAGGTCAGCCGTTTTGATACCGGCCTGTGCACGTTGTTTCTCAAGCTTGAATCGCAAAACCCCGGCGGCTCGATCAAAGACCGCATCGGCCTGGCGATGATCGACGCCGCCGAACGCGATGGCCGCCTGCGCCCCGGCGGCACCATCATCGAAGCCACCGCCGGCAACACCGGCCTGGGTCTGGCGCTGGTCGGCCGAGCCAAAGGCTATCGGGTGGTGCTGGTAGTGCCCGACAAAATGTCCACCGAGAAAGTGCTGCACTTGAAGGCCATGGGCGCCGAGGTGCATATCACCCGCTCCGATGTCGGCAAGGGCCACCCCGAGTATTACCAGGATATGGCCGCGCGCCTGGCCAAGGACATTCCCGATTCGTTTTTCGCCGACCAATTCAACAACCCGGCCAACCCGCTGGCCCACGAAACCAGCACTGCGCCGGAAATCTGGGCGCAAACCCAACATGACGTGGACGCAATTGTGGTGGGCGTCGGCTCGGCCGGCACCCTCACCGGCCTGACCCGCTTTTTCAAACGGGTACAGCCGGAGCTGGCCATGGTACTGGCCGACCCGGTGGGTTCGGTGATGGCCGAATACAGCCGCAGCGGCAAGATGCAAACCCCAGGGTCGTGGGCCGTGGAAGGCATCGGCGAAGACTTTATCCCCTCAATTGCCGACCTTTCCAGCGTGCGGCACGCCTATTCGATCAGCGATGAAGAAAGCTTCGACCACGCCCGCCAACTGCTCAAGGCTGAAGGCATTCTGGGCGGCTCCTCCACCGGCACCCTGCTCGCCGCTGCGCTGCGGTATTGCCGCGAGCAAACCGTCCCGAAACGCGTGGTCACCTTCGTCTGCGACACCGGCACGCGCTACCTGTCCAAGGTCTACAACGACCAGTGGATGAACGACGCGGGCCTGTTGCAATACAAACACTACGGCGACCTGCGCGACCTGATCGCGCGCCGCTTCGAAGACGGCCGCGTGATCAGCGTGAGCCCCGACGATACGCTGCTCACCGCCTTCCAGCGCATGCGCCTGGCCGACGTCTCGCAACTGCCGGTGCTGGTCGATGGCCAGAGACTGGTGGGCGTAATCGATGAATCCGACATCCTGCTGGGGCTGCATCACGACGCCGCGGATTTTTCCATGCTTGTCGCCAGCGCCATGTCCGACACCTTGCAAACCCTGGCTCCGAGTGCCAGCCTGACTGAACTGCAGGCGGAACTGGATCGCGGCCTGGTCGCCATCATCGCCGACGCCTCAGGCTTCCACGGCCTGATTACTCGCGTCGACCTGCTTAATCACCTACGGAGATCCCTCGCATGAGTCAGCCCGATAAAAGTGCGTTTGCCACCCGCGTGATCCACGCTGGGCAATCACCCGACCCGACCACGGGCGCGCTGATGCCGCCGATCTATGCCAACTCCACCTATTTGCAAGACAGCCCCGGCGTGCACAAGGGCTTTGACTATGGCCGCTCCCACAACCCCACGCGGTTTGCCCTGGAACGTTGCGTGGCCGACCTTGAAGGCGGTAGCCAGGCGTTTGCCTTTGCCTCGGGGCTGGCGGCGATTTCCACCGTGCTGGAACTGCTCGATGCCGGCGCGCATATCGTCTCCGGCAACGACCTGTACGGCGGCACCTTCCGCCTGTTCGATAAAGTGCGCCAACGCAGCGCCGGGCACCGTTTCAGCTTTGTCGACCTGAGCGACCTGTCGGCGTTTGAAGCGTCATTGCAAGACGACACGCGCATGGTTTGGGTCGAGACCCCGAGCAACCCGCTGCTGAGCCTCACCGACCTGAGCGCCATCGCACGCATCTGCCGTGACCGCGGCATTATCTGCGTGGCCGACAACACGTTCGCCAGCCCATGGATCCAGCGCCCGCTGGAGCTGGGTTTCGACATCGTGGTGCACTCCACCACCAAATACCTCAACGGCCACTCTGACGTAATCGGCGGCGTCGCCATCGTCGGCCATAACCCGGAACTCGCCGAGCGCCTGGGCTTCCTGCAAAACTCAGTCGGCGCGATTGCCGGGCCTTTCGATGCGTTCCTGACCCTGCGCGGGGTAAAAACCCTGGCGCTGCGCATGGAGCGCCATTGCAGCAATGCTCTGGATTTGGCCACTTGGCTGGAAAAGCAGCCGCAAGTGTCGCGCGTTTACTACCCAGGCCTGGCCTCACATCCGCAGCATGAGCTGGCACGTCGACAAATGCGTGGGTTTGGCGGGATGATTTCGGTGGATTTGAACAGCGACCTGGCCGGCGCTACGCGCTTCCTGGAAAACGTCAAGATCTTCGCCCTGGCCGAGAGCCTCGGCGGCGTGGAAAGCCTGATCGAACACCCGGCGATCATGACCCATGCCAGCATTCCAGCGGCGACGCGGGCGCAGCTGGGCATTGGCGATGGGTTGGTGCGGTTGTCGGTGGGCGTTGAGGATGTGGAAGACCTGAGGGCCGATTTGGCCCAGGCGTTGGCGCTGATCTAACCCATTGATCGTTCCCACGCTCCGCGTGGGAATGCCGCCTGGGACGCTCCGCGTCCTGCCTGGAAAGGGTGACGCAGAGCGTCACGGGATGCATTCCCACGCAGAGCGTGGGAATGATCAAATGTGGGAGCCTGCTCCCACAGGGGTTTAGCGTCAGGCTGAAGTGATGTCGGCGCGTGCCGAGTGCAGCTTTTTGTAGCTCTCGATCAAGCGCAAATGCCGGTCCAGCCCTTCCAGCTTCAGGCTGGTCGGCGTCAAGCCATAGAAGCGCACCGTGCCGTTCACCGAACCAATCACCGCATCCATCCGCTCGTTGCCAAACATGCGGCGGAAGTTGGCCTCATAATCCTCAAGCGCCAAGTCCTCGTCCAGGTGCATCTCCAACACCGCATTCACCGCCTGGTAGAACAGCCCGCGCTCAACGGTGTTGTCGTTGTACTGCAGGAACATTTCCACCAACTCCTTGGCGTCTTCGTATTGCTGCAAGGCCAGATAAATCAGCAGCTTCAACTCAAGGATGGTCAGTTGGCCCCACGCGGTGTTGTCGTCGAACTCGATGCCGATCAAGGTGGTGATGTCGGTGTAATCGTCCAGCTCGCTTTCCACCAGACG
Source organism: Pseudomonas sp. D47 (assembly GCF_045447305.1). Lineage (NCBI taxonomy): Bacteria > Pseudomonadati > Pseudomonadota > Gammaproteobacteria > Pseudomonadales > Pseudomonadaceae > Pseudomonas > Pseudomonas sp. D47. Next base: position 58,314 of record NZ_JBJGXU010000020.1, read on the forward strand.
CTCAGCCAAGGCCTTCAGCTCGTCATCGCTGAGGCTGTGCAGGTTGAGGATGTCGGCGCGGAAAAACAGTGCCTTGTTGGTGTTGTCCCAGATCAGATCATCCACCGGGTAGATTTCCGAGTAGTCCGGCACAAGGATGCGGCACGCGGTGGCGCCGAGGTGTTCGTACACCGCCATGTAGGACTCTTTGCCCATGCCTTCCAGAATACCGAACAAGGTCGCGGCTTCCTGGGCGTTGGAGTCTTCACCCTGGCCCGAAAAGTCCCACTCGACGAATTCGTAATCCGATTGGGCGCTGAAGAAACGCCACGAGACCACGCCGCTGGAGTCGATAAAGTGCTCGACGAAGTTGTTCGGCTCGGTCACCGCGTGGCCTTCAAAGGTCGGCTGCGGTAAGTCGTTCAAGCCCTCGAAGCTACGGCCCTGGAGCAATTCGGTGAGGCTGCGTTCCAGCGCCACTTCCAGGCTTGGGTGGGCGCCGAACGAGGCAAACACGCCGCCGGTGCGGGGGTTCATCAAGGTCACGCACATCACCGGGAATTCACCACCCAAGGACGCGTCCTTGACCAACACCGGGAAGCCCTGGGCTTCCAGGCCCTGGATACCGGCGAGAATCCCCGGGTATTTGGCCAGCACTTCAACGGGTACGTCGGGCAGTGCGAACTCGCCTTCGATGATCTCGCGCTTGACCGCACGCTCAAAAATCTCCGACAGGCACTGCACCTGGGCTTCGGCCAGGGTATTGCCCGCGCTCATGCCGTTGCTGAGGTAGAGGTTTTCGATCAGGTTGGACGGGAAGTACACCACTTCGCCGTCGGACTGGCGCACGAACGGCAGCGAAACAATACCGCGCGCTTCATTGCCCGAGTTGGTGTCGTACAGGTGCGAGCCACGCAGTTCGCCATCGCGGTTGTAGATTTTCAGGCAGTAGGCGTCGAGAATTTCAGTCGGCAGCTCGTCTTTGCGCCCCGGCTGGAACCAGCGCTCATCCGGGTAATGCACGAACGGCGCGTTGGCCAGCTCCTCACCCCAGAACTGATCGTTGTAGAAGAAGTTGCAGTTGAGCCGCTCGATAAACTCGCCCAATGCCGACGCCAGTGCGCCCTCCTTGGTCGCGCCCTTGCCATTGGTAAAGCACATCGGCGAGTGTGCATCGCGGATATGCAGCGACCACACGTTAGGCACGATATTGCGCCACGAAGCGATTTCAATCTTCATGCCCAGGCCGGCGAGAATGCCCGACATGTTGGCGATGGTCTGCTCCAGCGGCAGGTCCTTGCCCGCAATGTAGGTGCCGGCTTCTGACGTGGAACTTGGCATCAACAGCGCCTGAGCATCGGCGTCGAGGTTTTCGACTTCCTCAATGACAAACTCCGGCCCGGCCTGCACGACTTTCTTCACCGTGCAGCGGTCGATGGAACGCAGGATGCCCTGTCGGTCCTTGTCGGAAATGTCCGCCGGCAACTCGACCTGGATCTTGAAGATCTGGTTGTAGCGGTTTTCCGGATCAACGATGTTGTTCTGCGACAGGCGAATATTGTCCGTAGGGATGTTGCGCGTTTGGCAATACAGCTTCACAAAGTACGCCGCACACAACGCCGACGAAGCCAGGAAGTAATCGAACGGACCCGGGGCCGAACCGTCGCCTTTGTAGCGAATCGGTTGGTCGGCAATCACCGTGAAGTCATCGAACTTGGCTTCAAGCCGAAGGTTGTCGAGAAAGTTGACCTTAATTTCCATGCGGGCACACCAGAACGAGCTAAACAAATTGGCCGCCATTATGAAGATTTTCGCCGGGAAGTCTCAGGGTTTTCCGAATTGCCTGCCGATCGGTGCTAACGTTTCGTCCACCTCATGTTGAAGTCATGCGCCCATGTCCATCACCGATAACCTCCTCGCCTTCACCTTCGCCGCCACCCTGCTCACGCTCACGCCCGGGCTCGACACCGCGCTGGTGTTGCGAACCGCCACGGTAGAAGGCAAGCGCCAGGCGCTGCAGGCCACCCTGGGCATCAACGCCGGTTGCCTGTTGTGGGGCGCGGCCGTGGCCTTTGGCCTGGGCGCGCTGATCGCGGTGTCGGAGTTGGCGTACAACCTGCTCAAGTACTGCGGCGCCGCGTACCTGGCGTGGCTGGGACTGAACATGCTGCTGCGCCCGCGCCACTCACTGTCAACGGTTGAGGCCGAAAACAAGCCCAGTGGCAACTGGTTCCTCAAGGGCATGCTCGGCAATGTGCTGAACCCCAAGGTGGGGATTTTCTACGTGTCGTTTTTGCCGCAATTCATTCCCCAAGGCCATTCGTTGGTTGCCTGGACCTTCGGCCTAGTGAGCATTCATGTGGTACTGGGCCTGGCGTGGTCGCTGGTGCTGATTGGCGCCACCCGGCCCCTGTCCGGATTTCTGCGCAAGGAAAAGGTCATCCGGTGGATGGACCGCACCACCGGCTTGATCTTTGTGTTGTTTGCCGCGCGCTTGGCGTTCAGCAAACGCTAAGCCTTAGCGCAGGCGAATGGAGAGTTCGATGTCATCGGCAAACGCCACCGACAAATAGCCATTCGCAGGATCACGCACGCGCGCCAGGTATTGCGGGCAGTAGTCGGTGTTGTCAGCCACCACCAGTGCGCCGGGGCGCAGGTGTTTTTCCATCAGGTTCAGCACATCGCCATACAGGGCCTTGGCGCCGTCCAGCAGCAGCAAGTCGACCGCTTCCGGCATGTCTGTGGCCAGGGTGACCAGTGCATCGCCTTCACGAATGTCGATCAGGTCGTTCACGCCGCCTTCAATGAAATGCTTGCGCGCCAGTGCGATCTTCGAGGGCTCGAACTCACTGCCAATCAACACGCCGCCGCCGTTGTCGCGCAGCGCGGCGGCCAGGAACAACGTGGACAGACCGAACGAGGTGCCAAACTCGACAATCGCCCGCGCCTTACTGCTGCGCGCCAGCATGTAGAGCAAGTGGCCGGTGTCGCGGGAGACCGGCAGCCACAGGTCTTTGAGCATCGTGTAGAGCTCAAGGTAGTCGGTTTTGCTGTGCATCATCCGCTCGCGTTCTTCACGCGACACGCTGTTGATGAGCGGGCTGGTCGCCGCGCCGGCTTGTGCGTAAAGGCGTTCGATCAAGGGCGCCAGTGGCGCAGAGGTCAGGGTTGCCATGATTGATTTCCGTCAGGTTGAGGCTAAGCTGGCTGGGGCTAGGATGCGACTAATTCGTCGCATTAAAAGTATGCGAGTGATTCCTCGCATTCGCTATTCGCGTTAGCCCCGCCGCTGGAGCTCCTGATGACAACCCGGCAGACCGTCCGTATTTCCTCACGCAAGCAACCACAGCAGGCGCGTTCCACTGAGCTGGTGGCCGCGATCCTGCAAGCGGCTATTCAGGTTTTGGCCAAGGAAGGCGCCACCCGGTTCACCACCGCGCGGGTGGCGGAAAAGGCCGGCGTGAGTGTGGGTTCGGTGTATCAATACTTCCCCAACAAGGCCGCGATCCTGTTTCGTTTGCAGAGCGATGAGTGGCAGCAGACCACGCAGATGCTGCGTAACATTCTGGATAAAACCGACGTACCGCCGCTGCAGCGCCTGCGCACCCTGGTGCATGCGTTTATCCATTCCGAATGCGAAGAAGCGCAGATGCGCGTGGCGCTGAACGACGCCGCGCCGTTGTACCGGGATGCGCCCGAAGCCGTGGAAGTCCGCGCGGCGGGCCAGCAGGCCTTTGAGACCTTCATGCTGGAATTGCTGCCGCAAGTGCCTGAGCCAACCCGCGCGCTGGCCTGTGACTTGATCCTGACCACGCTCAGTTCGGTGGGTAAGGATTTTTCCGGCAGCCCGCGTACCGCCGCAGAAATAGCTATTTACGCCGACGGAATGGCTGATATGTTTCGCGCCTACGTGAACGCGCTCAATCACCTGTAAAGCACTCATCTCCAGCAAAGGAATGCACATGAACTTCTTCAAAAAGCTGTTCGGCGCAGCCAAAAAGTCCGAAGCCGAAGCGGCCTTGCCGACGCCGGTTGACCCGGTTGAAACCCCAGCGGATGCCGCCAATACGGCCGCCCGAATTGCCAGCGAAGCATGCCTGGACCGGCATTGGCAGGCCGTGGGCACTGTGGAGCGTGACGTGCTGACATACATGATCAGCCCAAGCTTCACCGGCGGCCCTCACTGGCCGTCCACCCGCCAGGCCTACCGCGTGGTGCGCCGTGACGGCGCCATCATTCTCGCCACCGAGGGCCTGTCTGACCCCTTCGACGATGCCGAAGGGCTCGGCAATGGGTTCGAAATGGAACTGTTCCTGGAAACCGCAGACATCCCCAACGACGCGCGTGGCGAGCTGGGTGATGTCGACCCTTTACGCCGTAGCTGGGCGTTCGAACTGATCGAACACGTGGCCAAAACCGTGGCTAATGCAGGCGGCATCACGCATCAGCTGGACAACCATGGCGTACTGTCCCTGGAACTGCCGGGGTTCAGCCTGTCGCACCAGATGAGCGAGCAAGTGCCTAAGTTGTTCGTCACCGACGACGATGCCGCCGGCGTGCTGCTCGGCGGGCCGGAACCCGACTTCCCGACCCGCCTGGAAGACATGCCGCTGTCGCCCGTGCGCCTGGTACCGGTGGTGTTGATCACCGCGTCGGAGCTCGAGTACGTGCGTTCCGGTGGGCGTGCGGCGCGGGAAGATCTGGTGGAGCGGTTGAAGGCCGCAGGTGTGGGCCATACCAGCAGCCTGTATCGCGCAAGCGTGGTGTGAACGGTCGTTGTGTCGACGCGTTGATTGTTTAACAAAGCCATAACTGAAGGTTCACAAACGGCGATTGAACGCACCTGCGCACGATGGGAGCATCGGCGACCATGATTTCGCGCCCATGCTTGATCCGTCGTCACCTGCTTCCCTCCTTCGCGAAGGTGCAGGCGCGTTCCTGCGAAAATCCTCTGTTCAATATCATCCTGGCCTTCTGGGCGCTGTGGCATTGCCGTCATGCGCGCCCGCCCGATGCGCGCTTCTGATCAAGTCGAAATTGCCTGCCCGGCATTCATTTATCAGAAGGATCATCCCATGACCGCCGCTATGCGCCCTGTCATCGGTGCTGCCCAGCGCAGCGCTTCGTATTACACCGCCAGCCTCAACGACGCCACCCAGTACCCAACGTTGCAAGGCCAGGTCAGCGTTGACGTGGTGATTATCGGTGGCGGTTTTACCGGCGTTGCCAGCGCCGTCGAGTTGGCTGAACGCGGGCTCAAGGTCGCGATTGTCGAGACTAACCGTATCGGCTGGGGCGCCAGCGGGCGCAATGGCGGGCAAGTCACCGGCAGCCTGTCGGGCGACGAGGCCATGCGCGCGCAAATGCGCAGCCGCCTAGGCGATGACGTGGACGATTTTATCTGGCACCTGCGCTGGCGCGGCCACGACATCATCGAGCAACGCGTCAGCAAGTACGCGATTGACTGCGACCTCAAGCACGGCCACTTGCATACCGCGATGAAACCCTCGCACATGACCGAGCTGCGCGCCTTTCACGATGAAGCGCAACGGCGTGGCATGGGCGATCAAGTCAGCCTGCTCGATGAGGCCGCTGTGCGCCAACATCTGGACAGCCCGCTGTACCTAGGCGCGCTAAAAAATACGCGCAACCTGCACCTGCACCCGCTCAACCTGTGCCTGGGTGAAGCACGCGCGGCGCAGAGCCTGGGTGCGCTGATTTTCGAAAACTGCGAAGTGCTCGACATCGTGCATGGCGACCGGCCTGCGGTAATCACCGCCCAGGGCCGCATCGATGCGCGCCAGGTGCTGCTGGCCGGAGACGTTTACCACAAGCTCGAAGCCAAACAGCTCAAGGGCAAGATTTTCCCGGCCATGGGCGGCATCGTCACCACCGCGCCGCTGGGCGAACTGGCACGCCAGATCAACCCGCACGACCTGGCGGTGTACGACTGCCGGTTTGTGCTCGATTACTACCGCCTGACGGGCGACGCACGCTTGCTGTTTGGTGGCGGCGCCAACTATTCCGGGCGCGATTCACGCGACATCGCAGCGGAGTTGCGCCCGTGCATCGAACGCACATTCCCGGCGCTGAAGGGCGTGGACATCGAGTTCCAATGGAGCTGCGCGATGGGCATTGTAATGAATCGCATCCCGCAGCTGGGCAAGCTGTCGGACAACGTCTGGTACTGCCAGGGTTACTCCGGGCACGGCATCGCCACCAGCCACATCATGGGCGAAATCATGGCTGAGGCACTGACCGGCACCCTGGAAAAGTTCGACACTTTTGCCGGGTGCAAACACATCAAGGTGCCGCTGGGCGATGTGTTCGGCAACCCGATGCTGGCCGTGGGGATGTGGTACTACCAGATGCTCGAGAAGCTGCGTTGACGGGCAGTCAAACGGTGCGCCACGCCATGGCGCACCGGCTATCCGGTTCAAAGCCGTGGGTATATTCGTCTGCCAGAATGTCTGCCAGGCGCTGATCCACTTCAGGTTTAAAACCTAAGCGACTGTAGAACGGCGCATTCCACGGCACGTGCTTGAACGTGGTCAAGGTCACCGAACGCAACGGGGTTGAGCGCGCAGACTCCATCGCGGTTTCGACCAGTTTGCGTCCCCAGCCTTGGCCCTGCATTGCTTGCGCGACCGATACTTCATGAATATGCAGTGCGTCGCCCTGGCGCTCTGCGCTGAGGAAGCCTTGAGGCTGAGCGTCAGCGTCGACGACCACCCAACAGGTTGACAGCGCGATCAACTGCCGGTGACGCTCGACACTCATCGTGACGGTGTCCGCCAGCCAGCTCAAGCCATCGAGCGCGCGGAATACTTGAGCTGCGCTCAGTTCGATACGAGGCAATAGAGGCGCGTCATCGGGTAGAGCAATTCGAATGCGGGCAGGCATGAGGCATGAACTCGGGTTGGCGCAGAAAGTTTAATGATCACATTCAAATTGCTCAAACCCCAAACGACTGAAAGGCAACCAGAAATCCTCGCCTTCGTCGCCGCGGATGAGGTGCCAATCGAAGCCCGGATTCTTGCCGATGGTGTAGCTGGGATGAGGGTTATCGAGGTCAATATGAATCGAGAATACGAACAACGCAGACTCAGACGACGCCAGGACCCGGCACACCTGCATCCACTCGGCCATGTAGGTTTCACAATGCGCCTCGGCGAACCGCAATACCGCAGGCAAATCATCCCAAGCCGCCTGAACCAAGCCCTGCACAGCCGCGAGCCGCACGCGCAGCGGCTCACTCTCACGGTGCTCGACGTAGATCAGTCGCGTACCAAACTGAAATTCGCACTGTGCGACACCGGGTCGTACGCACCAGTGGCCAAGCATGGATTCGCTCAATAGATCGATGTTCATCAACGTACGACTCCCCTGGAGAGCACTGCAAAAGCGCGCTTACTAAGATTCGGCGCAGCAGTTTAAAGGCAAACCGCAGCGGCTTTCGAACAAATCCCTGTTTGGGTGTACGCAAGGGCTGATATGTTTCGCCTCTGATCAGCAAAAGGACATGCCATGGAACCGTTAGCGACAAATGCAGCGCTGGTGATCATCGACATGCAGCAAGGCATGAACGACCCGAAGCTTGGGCGTCGCAACAACCCGGATGCCGAACGGCACATCCAGCAGCTTCTGAACGCCTGGCGGCAGGCTCAACGCCCGGTCATCCATGTGCGGCACATATCGCGCACTCCCGGCTCGGTATTTTGGCCGGGCCAGCCAGGCTGCGAATTCCAGCAGGCGCTGGCGCCGCTCAAGCATGAACACGTGGTGGAAAAAAACGTTCCGGATGCATTCACCGCCACCGGCCTGGAACGCTGGCTGCACATGCGTTCGATCAAGCAACTGGTGATCGTTGGGGTGATCACCAACAACTCCGTGGAATCTACGGCGCGTTCCGGCGGCAACTTGGGCTTTGACGTGATCGTGGCCGGGGACGCCTGCTACACCTTTGATCAAACCGATTTGTCGGGGCGGCTCTGGCCTGCCGAGGATGTGCATGCGCTGTCCCTGAGTAACCTGGCGATGGACTACGCCAGGGTCGTCGACACGGCGCAACTGTTGGCGGTTGGAGATTGAGATGGGCCAACACATCGTGGTCATCGGCGCCGGCATAGTGGGTGCGTCACTGGCCTATCACCTGGCAGGCAAAGTCGCGCAGGTCACCGTGGTGGAAGCCGGTGAAATCGCCTCGGGCGTCACCGCCACTTCGTTCGCCTGGATCAACACCTCGCACAGTGCGCCCGACCCGATCGCCGCCTTGCGCGGTGCAGCCATCGGCGAGTTTCGCCGCCTGCAACGCGAACTGCCTGACTTGCAGATACGCTGGGCCGGGGCCTTGTGTTACGGCGCAGGCACCGATGCAGCCTTGCAGGCCACGGATCACGCATCTTCGGCCACTCCGGTGCCGCGCTCACAGATTCTTGAGCTTGAGCCGACCTTGAAGAACCCGCCTGAACATGCCTTGTTCAAAGCCGAAGAGGGTGCGTTGGACGCGGTGCAAGCCACGCAGGCGTTGATCTCAGGTGCCCAGGCGCTGGGGGCGAAAGTGCTCACGCACACGCGCGTATTGGGTTTCAGAACGGTGAATGGCCAGGTAACCGGCGTCGAAACCGCGACGGGCACACTGGAGGCCGATGTGATCGTGCTCGCCGCCGGCACCGGCATCAAGGCGCTGACGGGCATGCTCGGCGCACCGCTTGCAGTTGAGGCCTCGCCGTCGGTGTTCATCCGCTACGCAGCACAGCCTGGCCTCGTGAATACGCTTATCTCCAACACGGAAATGGAGGTGCGCCAAACGGCGGATGGCACGTTGCTGGTTGCAGAAGACTACCGGGGCGACGCCGTGGAGGATCATCCGTCAGCGATTGCACGGCGCACCGGCAAAGCGATCTGCAACGAACTCAGGGGCGTGCGTTCACTTGAACCGCAAATGGCCTGTGTCGGGCTCAGGCCCATCGCGGTGGATGGGCTGCCTGTGATCGGCTACTTACCCACGGCCGGCGGTGTGTACGTGTGCTCGATGCACCCCGGCGTGGCGCTGGCGGCAATCGTCGGGCGCCTGGCCAGTGAAGAAATTCTCGACAGCCAGGCACATGCCTCACTGCTGCCCTGCCGGCCAGCGCGCTTTTTTCAAGACGCCGCAGCGTCAAACACACCCGCGTCCACCAGTATTTGAGACAGGTCCTGCGGCCATACCGTATCGGTGGTTGAGCGCAATTGGTCTGCGGTCCACCAATGGTGATCGGCCATGACCAAGGCCTCTTCCTGCGTCCATTCGTCTCTTGAAAGCTCGGTATTGGGCGCCCGCACGACAAAGAACTGCTCAATCGCCAACACGGTTTCGCCACTGGGCAGCATCAGCGGAAAACTGCGCTCTGCCACAGAGACTTGAACAGCGCTGAGCACAATGCCGGTCTCCTCGCGCAATTCACGTAGGGCCGCCGCGTGAAAGCTTTCGCCCTCCTCGACGCCGCCACCCGGCGTGGCCCAGTAATTTTTGCCGGCCAATGCACCGTCCTTATGCACGAACCTGAAAAGCAGGACGTCGCCAGCGGGGTTGATCACCAGTAATCGGGAAGCCTTTCGTTCACGCATTTGACGTTGTTCCTTTTTGAAAAGCGTTACTCTCGCGTTCACCCAGCCGCTCAACCAGCCGCACCAGATAACCATCCGGGTCCTGCACCAGGAACTCGCGCTGGCCGACCTCGATTTCGCCCGCCCTGTACCACACGTCTTTGCTTGCCTTGAACAAGGGATACGCCGCAGCGCCAAGCCGCTGAATAACCGCGAGTACGCCCGCAACGTCGATTTGCAGATTCATACCGCGCCCAAACGGCGGCTCCAGCGCGCCGGTTTGCCATTGATTGGCGAGCGGGTCGACTTGCTCAAGCATCACCTGCGCGCCCTCCAGATCGAGGTAGGCGAACCCGTCCTCCAGGCGTTGATAGGCAACCTTGAAACCCAAGAGCGCCACCCAGAATTCCAGGCTCTTATTCAGGTCCGTAACCATCAGCTCTGGGACGAGTTTATTTCGTTGCATCATGCGCTTGCTTCCATTGCGGGTTAACGGCTGATCAACTGTGCGATTTTCTTACGCAGGTCGCCGTGCTGTTCTTCAGCGTAGGGTGTAGCGGTTTTCCAGTCGTAGAACCAGACGGGCATCTTGCGTTTGTCGGCCGGTTCCGAGGCGTAGCGAGGGAAAATGTGGCAGTGCAGCTCCGACTCGGAGTTGCCCAGAATCTCATAGTTCATGCGCAGCGCGCCGGTCGCCTCTAGCACGGCGTCGCCCAGGCGGGCCATGTCGAGCAGGTAGGTTGCCCTGGCATCGCTGTCCAGGTCGTTCAAGCTGGCGACTACAGGGTCAGGCAGCAGCAGGCAGTAACCCGGTAGAAACTGCACGTCGCCCATCACTGCCCAGCCTGACGCCATGCGGCAAATGACTTTATCGTTGGCGCCGTTGCGGGCCAGTTCTACGCGCTGCGTAATCAATGACATCCTTCGTCCTTAATGATGACGTTCAACTCAGGGAAACAAACATAACGTTGTTTCGCCCAGCGAAGCCAGGTTAACTGAGTTCACCCCTTGAGCCAGGAGACATTGACCGATGCGAATCACCTGCCTCCATACGGCACACAGCAACGTAGCGGTGTTTGATGCCGCCGCTGAAGCACTCGGCGCGCGGTGGGCGGATGAATATGCGCAGCGTCACCCACCAGAAACACCTGCCCGACGCGGTAGTGATCGGCCAACCAGGCATTCATGGTGTAGGCCTAGGCCCAGAACACAGCGTGCGCTTGTACGCGAGTCGGTGATCACCGAAAAAAAGGCACGGCCATGACCGACCGCGTGGATGACGCTCGCGAGCGCATATGCGTGTCGATCTTCTCGACCTGGGACGAAGGCGATTTCGACAACCTGGTGCGGCTGATGCGCAAGTTCGCCGAGGAGATCAAGGCAGACTCGGTACAGGCGACGAAAGACACCCTCTGACAGTGCTGCGCTTCACATCCTAAAGCGTGCTGCGCTGCAACGCCGCGATCTGTTGCCACATCGCCAACGGGTTGGAATCGATCTAATACCTGTCTATGCCTGCACTGAAACCATCCAGCTCACAAAGGCCTGCAGCCGCGCGAAAAACGCCTCGCGCTCGGCGCTCGGGTTGCGCGCCTCAAACAGGAAGTAGGCGATCTGGATGCGCATGGTCGGGTAATGCTGCACGAACAAGGCAACATGCTCTTCGAGGGTTTGAGGCCAACCTGAGGCATCGGCCGCGCGCAACGTGTGCGTTGACCGAATCAACTTGCGTGCCGCTTCGCGCTGCAAGCGAAGCCGCTCGGGCGCGCTGCTGGCATGTTCGATGCGCGTGAGGTAGCCGTTCAACACCGGCTCAAAATCACCATTGAGCGCCAAGGCGATGTCACGCGAGGGCGCGAACGGTTCGAAGCGCAGCGAGAGGTCATCGCCCCACAGGCAACGGCAATGATGCTTGAGCCAGAAGCCCCAGCGATTGCGGTTCTCGGGCGCCAGCACTTCGGCGCGGTGGCCGATATCGAAGTCGATCTTCGTCACCCCTTCGTGCCGTTGTTCCAGCGCCTGGCGCAGCTGTTCCAACTGCACGAGTACTTGCGCGTCCGGCGGGTCAGTCAGTACCAGCGTGAGATCAAGGTCGGACTCGCCTGGGCTGGCATCGCCCCTGGCGACACTGCCGTAGAGATAAACGCTGTGCAGCCCCAGCCCTGCGGGTGACAGAGACGCGCGCACATCGGCCAGCAACGATTGGAATTCAGGTTGGATGGGCGCATCGGCAACCGTCAGCACGCAACCATTCACATCGACACCTTGAACGGCGCTCATGGGCGATGCACCTCAATCACCAAACCTTCGGCCTCACTCGGCACACAGAAGTGCCGGGTGATCAGGTCAAACTCGGCATCGGTTGCGGCAAAATCATGCTCGCCCAGGGCATTGCGCGCATGCAGGCGCGCGCGGCACGTGGCGTCGTCCAATTCGAGGTAGTGCAGGCGGTGCGGCACCTGAGCGGTCTGCGCCAGACCGAGCAGCCATTCGCGGTTGGCCAGTGTGTTAGCGGGAAAATCCAGCACCACGTTGACGCCCGATTGCAGCAGGTTGCTCACCAGCGGCCCCAACACCCCGCGAACACGCTGGGCGCAGCGCAGATAATCGGCAACCGACAGGATCTCACCCGGATAGAGCTGCGCGAGCCAGTGATCTTCGCTGAGCACGACGGCGGCGTGCTCGGCGGCCAGGGTTTTAGCCAGTGTGGACTTGCCGGAGGCGATCTTGCCGCACAGCAGATGCAGGGTTGGCATGGAGCGGTTCCTTATGTCGGGCCATCAAGCGTTATTGCCCGTCAATTAAACGATAGCGTGGGCAGCCGTTAACCTGTGGCGAGGGAGCTTGCTCCCGTTGGGCCGCGAAGCGGCCCTAAAACGCAGTCCAACGGAAGCAAGCTCCCTCGCCACAGTGACAGTGCTAAACCTTAACGGGCCGGTATTAGCCACCCAGCATGCCATTTTTTCACGCCAAACGATGTTGCCAATACTCATAAAATGCCAAGGCCGCGACGTTCTTGTCTTTGGCTTCGAGCATGATGTCGAAGCGCTCGAGAAACTGCAGCGCGTAATCATTGGTCCAGCGGTTCCACATTTGCGCGCTGTGGGCGTATAAGTCGCGCTTGGAAACCACCTGCAACAGCGCGCCCATCTCCAATTTTTGCTCGGCGTCAAAACCCAGTGTTTGCAGGCTTTCCTGAGGCTGGGAGTAATGCATCGTGGGGCGCACGCCGCGCCAGCTGTCGATCACGCGGGCGACGCGTGGCGAATCGGGGTCGATGTATTCGTCTTCGTTGATCCAGCAGTGGTGGATGTCCAGCACCACTGGCGCCAGGTCGGCCACTTGCAGGCAGTGGTCCAGGCCGTAGGTCTTTTCGTCGTTTTCGAAAGTGATGCAGTTACGCGCCACCTCGGACAAGCGTGCCCACACCGCACGCGTGCCTTCAACGCCCAAACGGCCGGCGATGTGCAGGTTGCACTTGAGGTCCTGAAAGCGTCGGCCGTAGCCCATCATGCGAATCATGTCGGCGTGGTATTCGAACTCAGCCACACTGTTTTCCACCACGCCGGGGTTGTCCGAGCCCAGCACGCAATATTGGCCGGGGTGGAATGACAGCCGGATATCCGCGGTGCGCGCCAGGTCGCCAATCGCGGCGAACCCCTCGATCAGCTGACGTTGAATGGCCGGGTCCTTGTACACATCCGCCACTTTCGGGTGGCTGTAGAACGGCAACAAATCACTGCTCAGGCGCAACATGCGCAGCGTCGCCGGCAGCTCGGCGACATAGGCGAGCAGGCGTAATTGCGCTGCCAAATTATGTGTCACCACCTCAACCAATTTGCTGCGGGCGACCTGGGGTTCAACGCTGTCCATCCAGCGCAACGTCGTGGTGCGCGGGTTGAAAGGGCCTTCGATCATCTTGAGCGCACTGGCTGATGGCAGGCGTTCAGGGTGTTTGTACTGGCAGGCAAAGCCGATGCGAGGGTGGGTCATGGAAAGGCCTGGAAATGAGCGATCGTTAAGAATATACGAAGTTAGGCGCACGGCGCTGCCAGGGGTTCACTTAACCACCTTAACGCGCGAATCAAGTTGAATCTCGCTCGCCACAACAAACATCACGACACGAAGCCTCAGTGAACTTTCTTACAAACACCAGGCTCCTTTCCTATGCGAAGTCATCGTGCCCTGATTCCAGGGTGCTGAACGATAAGGAGCCGCCACCGACATGACTACCCTCCCCGCCTACCCCACCGTCAGACCAGGCCCGCTGCATTCAATGCTGCTGGCCGGCAGCGTACCGTTGTTTCTCGGTGCCTTGCTCAGTGACATTGCCTACGGCCAGACCTACCAGATCCAGTGGGCCAACTTTGCGTCCTGGCTAATCGCCGGCGCCCTGGTATTGAGTGGCTTTGCGCTGTTGTTTGCGCTGGTCAACCTGCTGCGTGCCGACCACAAGGCCGGGCGCCCCACGGCTTATTTTCTACTGCTGTTGGCCGCTTGGGTGCTCGGGCTGGTCAACGCCTTTCAGCATGCCAAGGACGCTTACGCCATGATGCCGGGCGGCCTGATCTTGTCGGTGATCGTCACGGTGCTGGCAATCGCCGCCACCTGGATCGGCCTGACCAACCTGCGCGCAGGAGTTGCCAAGTGAAAACACTTCATACCCTAAGCGTATTGAGCGCTGCCCTGTTACTCACGGCTTGTGGCGGTGAAGGCGACAAAACCCAGGCCCGCGGCCCCGACCCTAAATTACCCGAGCAACAAAGCAGCCTGCTGCCGAGCATGAAAATTGCCGAGCCGGCGCCGTGGGGCAAGCAGAAACCCAAGGTACCCGACGGCTACAGCGTCACCGCCATTGCCACTGACTTGGCCATCCCGCGCCAAACACTGGTGTTGCCCAACGGCGACATCCTCGTCGCCGAAGGCCGTGGCGGCAGCGCGGCCAAGCTCAAGCCCAAGGACGTGATCGCCAGCCTGATCAAGGCCGAGGGCAATACCAAGGTCAAGGGTGGCAACCGCCTGACCCTGTTGCGCGATGCCGACGGTGACGGCACGTATGAACTGAAAACGGTATTCGCCGACAACCTCAACGCGCCCTACGGCCTGGCCTTCGCTGACGGCAAACTCTACGTCGCCAACCAAGACGCGCTGGTGCGCTTCGACTACACCGATGGCCAGACCAAAGCCAGCGGCCCGCCAACCAAAGTCACCGACCTGCCGGCGCAGATCAACCACCACTGGACCAAGTCCCTGGCGGTGAGCGAGGACGGGCGCCAGCTCTACGTGGGCATCGGCTCCAACAGCAACATCACCGAGCGTGGCATGGAAGTGGAAATCGACCGCGCGATGGTCTGGCAGATCGACGCCGCCACCGGCGCGCACAAACCCTACGCCACCGGCATTCGCAACCCCACCGCGCTGACCATCCAACCCGGCACCGGCCAAGTGTGGGCGGTAGCCAACGAACGCGATGAACTCGGCCCCGACCTGGTGCCGGACTACCTGACGTCGGTGCGCGAAGGCGCCTTCTATGGCTGGCCCTACAGCTACTGGGGCCAGAACGTCGACCCGCGCGCGCAACCGCAGAACCCAGCGAAAGTCGCCAGTGCGATCAAGCCGGATTACAGCCTAGGCTCCCACGTTGCAGCGTTGGGCGTGGACTTCTCCATCCCTGCCCTGGGTGAGAAATTCGCCGACGGCGTGTTTGTCGGCGAGCACGGCAGTTGGAACCGCGACAACCCGGTGGGCTACAAAGTGATCTTCGTGCCCTTCAGCAATGGTAAACCGGCGGGTGAGCCGATCGACTTCGCCACCGGCTTTCGTGGGGATGACGGCAAGACCCGTGGGCGCCCGGTGGGTGTGACGGTGGACCCTAAAGGTGCGCTGATCATCGCCGACGACCTGGCCAATACCATTTGGCGCGTGACACGTAACCCATAGCCCTTGCAGCACAGGGGCGGTCGCGCCCCTGTCAGCCATCACCCTGCAATTGCGCTTCAAGCCAGGTCAGCAGCGCCACAACCTCGCTGCGCGGGCCTGTGCCTTGCTGCCTGTAGACCGAAATCGCCTCGGGCAAATGCACACTCTCGGCGCAGGGCCTTACCAACGCCCCACTTTCAATCAAGCGGCTGGCGGTGCGACGCCAGCCCATGGCGACACCGTGCCCCTCCACAGCGGCTTGCAGCATCAGCGGGTAGCTGTCGAAAGTGGCACTGCGCGCATCCACGGCCAATACCTGACCAAACACCTGCAGCCATTCACCCCACTCCATCAAGTGCGGTGGCGCGGCGCTGTGGTGCAAAAATGTGTGGGTGCGCAATGCGCTGAGCGGCAGGGGTTGTTCGGCGCTGAGATACGCAGGGCTGCAGACCGGAAACACCTCGTCAGAAGCGGTGAACATCAAGGGGTGAGCGCCACTGGCACGCCGGGTACTTTGCAGGGCAACGTCGAAGTGGTCATTGAACTCAGTGAGCGGCCGGGTGGAGGTCACCACCTGGATTTCGATGTGCGGGTATTGCTGGTGAAACGTCGACAGGCGCGGCATCAACCAATAAAACGCCTCGCACAGCTGGCAGAGCAGGACCACACGACGGTGGTCAGTGGACGCGCGCAAACCCGCAGCGCCGTCACTGATGCTGTGCAGCGCATGGCTGACCACCTGCCCCAGTTCACGCCCTTCCTGGGTGAGGAAGACCGCGCGATTGCGCCGATAAAACAGCTTCACCCCCAGATTATCTTCCAGCCCGCGAATTTGCCGGCTGACAGCGGCCTGGGTGATGTGCAACTCATCCGCCGCCTTGGAGAAACTTTCCAGGCGGGCCGCCGCTTCAAACGGTAGCAAGCTGGCGAGGGGCGGCAAGTTTTTGCCAAGCGTATTCATAAGCTGAGGTTATGCATCCTGGGTCGAGAACTCGTTTGTAGCACAACCCTGTGGGTGTGCACCATTAATCCATTACCTCATGGATACCTCTGATGACCTCAACGCGAACCTCTGTTTTCACCGGTGTGCTACTGGCCAGTGTTGCCACACTGGGCTGGGCGCTGAACTTCATCGCCCCCTACGTCACCGGTGACTACAGCCTGTATGACCTGATGACCGTACGGTTTCTGCTGGTCGGTGTGCTGGGCGTTTGCGGGATGATCCTGTGCCGCGCTCAACTGCGATTGCTCAGCCCAGGGCAATGCTGGCTCGCCGCAGCGCTTGGCGCATCCGGTTGCCTGGCGTACGGCGTGTGCATCGCCGCAGGCGTTATGTT
Organism: Pseudomonas sp. D47; assembly: GCF_045447305.1. Lineage (NCBI taxonomy): Bacteria > Pseudomonadati > Pseudomonadota > Gammaproteobacteria > Pseudomonadales > Pseudomonadaceae > Pseudomonas > Pseudomonas sp. D47. The sequence continues at coordinate 75,137 of NZ_JBJGXU010000020.1, forward strand.
TGGTGGCCCGGTATTGACGCCTGCCTGTGTCGGCATGGTGCCGGTGTTACTGGCTCTGGTCGGTAACGCCCGCAACAAGACAGTGCCCTGGCGTCGGCTGGCGGCGCCGTTATTGTGCCTGACCGTGGGGCTCTTGCTTTCGAACATCAGCAGCCTGCACCAACCGGCGTTAAGTGCAGTTTCGTGGCTGGCCGGCCTGTTTTTTTCGTTGAGCGCAGTTGCCTTGTGGCTGGGGTTCAGCGTGGTTAACCAAAAACACCTGACAACCCTTCCTGCCCAAGCCACCGGCCTCTGGACCGCGTTGATGTTGGTGGGCGCCGGCGGCACTGCCGCCTGCCTGTTGCCGGTGCTCTATGCATTCGACCTGCTCCAGCTGCCAACCCTGGGATTTGGCCTCCCTCAGGCAGGTGCGCTGTATGCCTGGAGCCTGATCATCGCAGTGATGTCCACCGTGGCCGGTGCCTGGGCCTGGAACGCAGCCACCCGGCGGCTGCCGATGGTGCTCAGCGGCCAATTGATCGCCCTGGAATCACTGTTCGCCACCCTGCTCGGCCTGTGGTTCCACGGTCGTGGCCCTTCTGTCATGGAAGCCACGGGGCTGGCGGCGGTGCTGGTCGGCGTGGTCTTGGCGGTGCGTATTATCCTGACAGGCGCAAAGCCCGTCTTAACGTTGAACACTGATGGGAGACCCAATGATGACCTGCACCCGCGACTCACTTGCACTGCCCGAAACCTTTGATTTTCAAGGCCAGGCTATCCGCTGGGGGCAAATCGGCACAGCCGGGCCCGCGTTAGTAATGGTGCATGGCACGCCCTTCTCGTCCCATGTATGGCGGCGTATTGCGCCGTTGTTTTCGCAGCGTTATCGCGTGTTCTATTACGACCTGCCGGGCTATGGGCTGTCGGCAAAAAAACCGGGCCAGGATGTGTCCCTGGGTGCGCAAAACACCGTGCTGGCAGCGCTGCTTGAGCATTGGCGTCTGGAGCGCCCGCACGTGCTCGCCCATGACTTTGGCGGCGCCACCGCGTTACGCGCGCACCTGTTAAATGGCTGCGAGTACGCCAGCCTAAGCCTGATCGATCCCGTGGCGATTGCCCCCTGGGGCTCTGACCTGATCCAGCATGTGCGCCGTCACGAACACGCATTCAGCGAAGCGCCGCCTTACATTCACGAAGCGATTGTGTGCGCCTATCTCCAGGGCGCCGCCTACGCGCCGTTGCCTGGCGAGGTGCTGCAAGCCTATGTCACGCCGTGGACCGGCGAGCAAGGCCAAGCGGCTTTTTACCGACAGATTGCGCAGATGGATCAACGCTACACCGACGAGATCGAGCACCGACTCGGCGAAATCCGCTGCCCGGTGTTGCTGCTATGGGGTGAAGAAGACGCTTGGATCCCGGCCGCTCAGGGCGACGTGCTCCACAGCAGGATAACCGACGTCACCTACCTGCGCATCCCGCTAGCGGGGCATCTCGTACAAGAGGACGCGCCAGAAGCCATCGCAGCTCATCTGGTCCATTTTTTAGAGCCAGCCCTTTCAACATCGTTGAAAAAACCAGCCCTATTTGACTAACGCCCGTCAGTTAAGGGCAAACACTGCAACTGTAGCAATCTGGCTCACCATGGCGAGCGGGCTTGCCCCGCGTTGGGTTGCGAAGCGACCCCAAAATGGAACTGCTACGCAGCCCAACAAGACAAACCGAGAAGCTACAGTGCACGCCCACGCTGCCACCAGCGCGGGCATGCGCAGCTCACAAATCAGTGATTTCTTTATGGCGTGGCACCAGCGCCTTCATCACGCTCCACGCCACCAGGTACGCCAGCGCACAGATCGCGAACATGATCATGTAGCCGGTATGAATGTCGTTGATGGACTTGTAGTAGTCGAACACCCAACCGCCAATCTTGGTCATCACCACACCGCCCAGCCCACCGGCCATGCCGCCGATGCCGACCACCGAGGCCACGGTTTTCTGCGGGAACATGTCGGACACGGTGGTGAAGATGTTGCACGACCACGCTTGGTGTGCCGAGGCACCCACGCCGATCAGCAGCACCGGCACCCAGAAGCTCAGGTAGCCGAACGGCTGCGCCAGCAACACCACCAGCGGGAACAGTGCGATGACCAGCATGGCTTTCATGCGGCCGTCATAGGGTGCATCGCCACGGGCCATGAAGTAGCTGGGGAACCAGCCGCCGCCGATACTGCCGACCATGGTCATGCTGTACAGCACCGCCAGCGGCATCACGATATCGGCGCCTTTCATGCCGTATTGCGCCGACAGGTAAGTCGGCAGCCAGAACAGGAAGAACCACCACACGCCGTCGGTCATGAACTTGCCGAAGGCAAACGCCCAGGTCTGGCGATAGGTCAGTAGCTTGAACCACGAGACTTTTTTCGGGATTGTACCGGCGGGTTCAGGCGTGAACGGTTGCACCGTCTGATCGCTGCGGATATAGGCCAGTTCTGCGGCCGACAGGCGTTTTTGCTGCTCCGGTTTTTCGTAAACCATTGCCCACACCGCGACCCACACAAAGCCCAACATGCCAATGACCATAAAGGCCGCTTCCCAGCCCCACATTCCGGCAATCAAGGGCACACAGATCGGCGCCAGGATCGCTCCCACGTTAGCCCCGGAGTTAAAGATACCGGTGGCAAATGAGCGTTCTTTTTTCGGGAAGTATTCGGCGGTGGCCTTGATCGCGATGGGGAAGTTACCCGCCTCGCCAATCGCCAGCACCGCGCGTGACAGCATGAAGCCGGCAATCGACACCGGGATCACCGCCAGGCCGATGGCACCGCTCACGGCAGCGATGCCCTCACCCATCGGCACCGAGAACGCATGCATGATCGCGCCGGTGGACCAGATACAGATCGCCACCACATAGGCGGCCTTGGTGCCGATCTTGTCGACAAACCGCCCGGCAAACAGCATGGAAATCGCATAGACAAACTGGAACACCGCCGCAATGTTGGCGTAGTCCGTATTGCTCCAGCCAAATTGTGTCGACAGCTGCGGCGCTAAAAGGCTGAGGACCTGGCGGTCGAGGTAATTGACGGTGGTGGCGAAGAACAACATCGCGCAGATAGTCCAGCGATAGTTGCCGACGGCCGTGCCGACGCGATGGGCGTTGAGGGGCTCATTCAAATTCATGGCATCACTTTTTATTTTTGTTAGATAGGACATACGCAACGTCATATGTCGTCGTACAACCGTGACTTTTATAGCGAGCTCCCAGAACGCTGTCAATCTGAAAGATTGCGGTTTATCTAGGTGTCAGGCGGGTACTAAAATACTCAGCTAGCAGAGGTTGTAGGATGACGCAGGCGAAAAACCAGGCTCGGCGCCTGGCCCGGCACATCGTCGAGCGCGCCAAAGGGCTGCATGCCAAGCTTCTCCAACACACGAATCGAGGCGGCGTGATCAGGCCGCACCAGCCCGAATACCTCAGGCAAGCCGAGGGTTTGGAACGCCATCGCCAATGCATCACGCCCCAGCTCAGTGGCGTAGCCCTGCCCCCAGGCCTCGACGGCGAAGCGATAACCCAGGTTGATGCGCCGCTCGGTCAGGTAATTGAGGGGTGCCACGCCGCCAAAGCCAATGATGTGCTCCGGTGCCTCGCGGCGCGCAATCGCCCACCAGCCGTAGCCTTGGGTGGCCCACTGCTCGCACCAGTGATTGAGCAGGCGTTGAGCGTCGGCCAGGCTGGCCATCGGGCCCGCAGGATTGAACAGGTTGGTCTGCGGGTCGGCGAAGATCGCGAACAATCGCTGCACGTCGCTGGGTTCGGGCTTACGGTAGGTCAGGCGTGAGGCGGTGACAGGCATTCGGATAATTCCCTGTTGAAGCCATGAAGTTCAATTCATTTGCAAAAAAAAGCAAATAGAGGTGAATTATTTCATGTCTGGTTGTATCTGAACTGACAGAGCGGTGCCATCGCAACGATGGCACCTCCCCTGTTCAGTTTTAGAGTGGCTCGCATGAAATTACGTAAGAAAAGCGTCAAACCCATCGGATTGAAAGACATCACCATCGTCGACGACGCCAAGGTGCGCAAGGCAATCACCGCCGCCGCACTGGGTAACGCCATGGAATGGTTCGACTTTGGCGTCTATGGCTTTGTCGCCTACGTACTTGGCAAAGTGTTCTTCCCCGACGCCTCGCCCAGCGTACAAATGATCGCCGCCTTGGGCACCTTCTCTGTGCCGTTCCTGATTCGCCCATTGGGTGGCCTGTTCTTCGGCGCCCTGGGTGACAAATACGGGCGGCAGAAAGTCCTCGCCGCCACCATCGTCATCATGTCCTTGAGCACCTTCGCCATCGGCCTGATTCCCGGGTATGCCTCGATTGGCATCTGGGCACCGATCCTGCTGCTGCTGTGCAAAATGGCCCAAGGGTTCTCGGTAGGCGGTGAGTACACCGGCGCCTCGATCTTCGTCGCCGAATACGCGCCGGACCGTAAACGCGGGTTCCTTGGCAGTTGGTTGGACTTCGGCTCCATCGCCGGTTTCGTGCTTGGCGCCGGTGTGGTGGTACTGATTTCCACCATCCTGGGTGAAGCCGACTTCGAAGCCTGGGGCTGGCGCCTGCCGTTCTTCCTCGCCCTGCCCCTGGGCCTCATCGGCCTGTACCTGCGCCACGCGCTGGAAGAAACCCCAGCCTTCCAGCAGCACATGGACAAACTCGAGCAAGGCGACCTCCAAGGCCTGACCCACGGCCCCAAAGTGTCGTTCAAAGAGGTCGCCACCCAACACTGGCGCAGCCTGCTGACCTGCATCGGGATCGTCGCGGCCACTAACGTGACGTACTACATGCTGCTGACCTACATGCCCAGCTACCTGTCGCACAACCTGCACTACAAAGAAAACAGCGGCGTGCTGATCATCATCGCGATCATGGTCGGCATGCTGTTCGTGCAGCCGTTCATTGGTTTTATCAGCGACAAGATCGGCCGCAAGCCCTTCATCATCGCCGGCAGTGTCGGCTTGCTGTTCCTGTCGATTCCGGCGTTCATGCTGATCACCAGCGGCAAGATCGGCCTGATCTTCGCAGGCCTGCTGATCCTCGCGGTGATCTTGAACTTCTTCATCGGCGTGATGGCCTCGACCCTGCCCGCAATGTTCCCCACGCATTTGCGTTACAGCGCGTTGGCCAGTGCGTTCAACGTCTCGGTATTGATCGCCGGTATCACCCCAACCGCCGTGGCGTGGCTGGTGGAAAGCACCAACAACTTGTTCATGCCCGCCTACTACCTGATGGTGTTTGCGGTGGTCGGCCTGATCACCGGCCTGACCATGAAGGAAACCGCCAACAAGCCCCTGCGCGGCGCGGCACCGGCGGCCTCGGACATGGCCGAAGCCAAGGAAATCCTGCAAGAGCACCACGACAATATCGAGCAGAAGATCGAAGACATCGACACTCAAATTGCCGAGCTGGAAGCCAAGCGCCAGAACCTGGTGCAGCAGCATCCACGGATTAATTAACCCCTGCCCCTGCGTGGCGGCCCGCGCCGCCACGCCATTGGAGTGCTTAAGCATGGTTCCAAGCGTCACCGCAGCACACGCGTTACTCAGCGCCGATGAGCGCGCTGCCATCGCCGAAATCGAAGCCACCACCAGCGTCCTGCAATTGGTTACCCGCCTGACCGGCATGCGCTTTGCCGGTATCGCCAAATTCACCGACCAGGAATGGGTGGTGTGCTCGGCCTATGACCCGCTGCAAATGGGCATTCATGTCAACGACGTACTCGACCTGGAAACCACGCTGTGCAGTGAGTTCTGCATCGACCCTCAAACATTGTTCATCCCGCAAATCAGCCAGAACGGCCGGTTTGCCGCACGCCCGGTGGTCCAGCAATACGCCATCGAAAGCTATGCCGGCGCGCCGATCTTCTTGCCCGATGGCCGCCTGTTCGGCGCGCTGTGCGCCCTGGATTCGCGGGCGATGCTGTTTGACGACCCTAATCTGCCGGAAACCCTGAGCCTGTTTGCGCGGCTGATCGGTTGTATTTTCTACGCTAATTTGACGGCGGCTGATCAGTGATACCTGAGTTCGAAAGTTGTGGCGGAAGTTGGTTGTCTGCCCCATCTGCCTGCATTCCGCGCAGCAAACGCTTATTGGCGTGATCACGCAGAAAAAATGCACGGTGAAGAAAATCCAATTAAGAAGAGTCAAACATGATGCGTGGACAACGCAGGCTCTTCTTAATTAACTCTGTATAGTTCAGCCGACTATAGATAGTTATTATATTCTTCCGGCATAACGATTTCATAACCCTCACTACCAGAACCAAACACCAAATCCACTTTTTGCCGACTTTTCAAATCAGTTTCCACTTCCGCCTCGGAAGTGATAAAAAGCTCAAAATCACTTTCATTTGTGAGCCCTATGGTCTCGCTGACACTCAAATCACTCCCGTCTATTGCCCGAACGTTAAAGATCACTGCACCGTCCAATTCAGCCGTCACCGTGTAATCGGAAACCGCCCCCCTTACCTTTCTTTCGAACACTTCGGTTTTGTCATACAGGTTCACACAAGAGAGCTGTATAGACCCCGCCGTCGTCAATGTGAATTTTAACTTGACTTGATTCTTAAACATCGCAGCCACCCTATTTAGCAGTTTAATGAAAATCGCTCACACAATGATGTGTTTCAACAAGGTCGAGGATGGGGATGTAAGACGCAATTGCCAACTGTCAATGCTTACAGTTCCTTATAAGCATTCGCAATAATAAAGTGCGTATTTAAGCGCTCCAAATTACCCGAGCACCTGACTCGGCGTCTTGCCAAACTGCTTCTTGAACATGCGGGTAAAGGCGCTTGGGCTTTCATCGCCCAACTCGATGGCCACCTCGATGATCTTCTCCCCTACCGCAATGCGCTGCAGCGCCAACAGCAAGCGTGCTTGTTGGCACCATTGGCCGAACGTCAGGCCGGTTTCCTTGCGGAACCAGCGCTGATTAGGTTTGAGCGGCACGTCAAACCGCGGGTTGACGTGCTCTATTCTTAACGCAGCATTATTCAATGAGGACTGTCATCGTAGGGAGGGGTAAGGCCTACGTAATAACTCGACTTATCAGGACCGAAGGTTAATTGCATGCTTTCACCGTGATTTAACGTAGTCATCCCGCCCGCGTCTATGTCAATCTTAGATAGACTTTCATTTTTAACGCTGAATGTCGTCTTTTCCTTCAGGCCGCTACCATCCAGCGCACGGACGCACAGGGATACGCAGATTCCTATTTTAGGTGAAATTTTATAGTCAACCGTGGCCGCTTTGATTTTTCTAATGGACACCTCTTTTCCCGCACGGGGGGAGTAAAAGATCTCCATAGGCTCGGTTGTATTTAATGTAATTTCCAAACTAATTTCATCATCTTCAGCCATCACTGCCACCTCACTGTGAATTATCCTTTAATGCCGCTCACCCACTATTTTGCTTGAGCCTGACAAAATTACTTTTTCACTGCGCGATTGCCAACTGTCAACATTCACAGTTCTTTAGAGGCATTCGCAATAACAAAGCGTCACGTGATGCACTATTTAAAAAACTGACTCGGCGTCTTGCCAAACTGCTTCTTGAACATGCTGGTAAAGGCACTTGGGCTTTCATAGCCCAACTCGATGGCCACCTCGATGATCTTCTCCCCTACCGCAATGCGCTCCAGCGCCAGCAGCAAGCGTGCTTGTTGGCGCCATTGGCCGAAGGTCAGGCCGGTTTCCTTGCGAAACAAGCGCTGGATGGTTTTCTGATCCAGGTCCAGTCGCTCGCTCCAATCCGCCACCGTCGAGGCATCGCCCGGCTCCTGTTGCAGCGCCTGGCAAATACGATTGATGCGCAGGTCGACTGGCTGCGGCAGCGACAGCGGCAAGGCCGGCAGGATGGCGAGTTCGTCGAGGATCAGGTGCATGATTCGGGCGTCGCGCGAATCCTCGGCGTACGGCGGCTTCAAGCTGACCGAGGCCTTGATCAGTTCGCTCAGCAATGGCGACACACTCACGGTCTTGGGTTCGCTGGGCAAATTGGGAAAGCGGTCCGGGCGCACAAACACGCTGCGCATCTTCAGGGTGCCCACGCAGCGCAGTGAATGGACTTGCCCGCAGGGCATCCAGAAGCCGCGATTGGGCGGCACCGTCCATTGGTTCAGCGCCGAATACACCACCATCACGCCTTCGACGGCGTAGAGCAGTTGATGCTTCTCGTGGCTATGCTCGGGGATCACCCAGTTTTCGGGGTAATCGGTGGCGGAACTGATCACAGCCCAGTCGCCTTCGTCGATCTCCCGCAGAAATACATCCAGTGATTTGATGATTTCGCCCTTTTTGCGATGGTTAGCGCCCGAATTACGCGAGACAGGCATTTTCTGCGAATCTAGCATAAACGCCGCAACATTTAGAAACGGGCAGCGCGCTAAAGTACGCACTGCCCCTGTTCGCTGCCTTGTATGGAATGCCTGCATGTCGAGCCTGACCGCGCCACCCGCCACAGCAACCACTACGCCGCAAATAAGCCCCTTGGTCATGCGCGTCCTTGGCGCCTGCGCCCTGGCGCACATGATCAATGACCTGATCCAGGCCGTGTTGCCATCGATCTACCCGATGCTCAAGGCCAACTACGGGCTGAGCTTTACCCAAGTCGGCCTGATCACCCTCACCTTCCAGCTGACCGCGTCCTTGCTGCAACCCTGGATCGGTTACCACACCGACCGCCACCCCAAGCCCTGGCTGTTGCCGGCGGGCATGGTGTGCACGTTGGTCGGCATCCTGCTGCTGGCGTTTGTCGGCACCTTCCCGTTGATCCTGTTGGCGGCGGCGCTGGTCGGTGTCGGCTCGTCGACCTTCCACCCGGAAACCTCACGCGTGGCGCGCCTGGCCTCGGGCGGGCGTTATGGCCTGGCACAATCGACCTTCCAGGTCGGCGGCAACACCGGCAGCGCCTTCGGCCCATTGCTGGCGGCGGCGATCATCATTCCGTACGGCCAAACTCATATCGCCTGGTTCGGGCTGTTCGCCGTGTTCGCGATCATGGTGCTGTACGGCTTGAGCCGTTGGTACCGCCACCACCTCAACCTGTTCAAACTCAAGCAAGGCGGCAAGGCCACCCACGGTTTGTCAAAAGGCCGCGTGACCTTTGCCTTGGTGGTATTGGCGCTGCTGGTGTTCTCCAAATACTTCTACATGACCAGCCTCACCAGCTACTTCACCTTTTACCTGATCGAGAAGTTCCACCTGTCGGTGGCCAGCTCGCAGATGTACCTGTTCCTGTTCCTCGGCGCGGTGGCCGTCGGCACCTTTGCCGGTGGCCCGATTGGCGACAAGATCGGGCGCAAGAAAGTCATCTGGTTCTCGATCCTGGGCGCTGCGCCCTTCACCCTGGCCCTGCCCTACGTTGACCTGTTCTGGACCGCCGTGCTCAGCGTGGTGATCGGCTTCATCATCGCCTCGGCCTTTTCGGCCATCGTGGTCTTTGCCCAGGAACTGGTGCCGGGCAATGTGGGGATGATCGCGGGTATCTTCTTCGGCCTGATGTTTGGCTTCAGCGGCATTGGCGCCGCGTTGCTCGGCTTGCTGGCCGACAACCACGGCATCGAGTACGTCTATAAAATCTGCTCGTTCCTGCCGTTGGCGGGCATCCTGACGATTTTGCTGCCCTCGACCAAAGGCGTCTGACCGGCCGAACCCCGACGCTGTTACCGCACCGGGGCCGGCTCGCCCAGCTAATTGTGGCAAGCGGGCTTCCTGTGGCGAGCGGGCTTGCCCGAATCGCCACATCGAATGCGAACGATGGCGCTTTTTATATCAGCCTGGAAACCACCATGGCGCCGAGACCGAAGAGGCACATCACACCTACAACGTAAGCTACTGTACGCCAGGGTTGCTGCCCTGCCAGATACGTCACCGTGTGTACCAGACGAGCCGCTGTAAACCCGCCGAACAACCAGACCGTGACGACACTGGAACTCCCCACTGCCACGCACAACCCGCCCAACACAAAAAACAGCGGAATGTTCTCCAGATCATTCGCCCAGGCCTTTTTCGCTCTGCTGACGTGTGGCAGTTCTTCCGGTTGCGCTGAGCGGCTGAAAAAAGCTGCATCCTCAAGGTTGGTAAACGCCAGCCCCCGAATTCGGAAGAAACCCTGGTAGCAAGAAATCGCAAACATCTTCAGGCACAGCACTAGCACGCACCCTGCGTAGATAGGCAGCAGTTCATTCATCTCGGTACCCATTCACGACGATGTAAAGCAACGGCCCGACCGAAACAAACACTGCCGTCAGCAAAAAATACGGCACCAGGCAGGCAACCGAGCGCCCTCGCCCGCGCGCATCCCGGTACATCCACACACACGCCAGCAGCGCCATCAGATACAGGTCGATCACCACCTGCGCGGTGTCCGGCCGAGACATCAGTTCCCGCCCGAACGCCAGCAGCGATTGCTCGGCCGTGAGCATCGTGACCAGGGTGTACAGCGAAAATCCCAGCAAACCGGCCAAGGCGAAATAGGGTCTGTGCATGGTGCCGTCCTTGAAATGATCGAGGCTCAACATAGTGATAAGGTTGCGCCTCTCGCAATGACCTCGGAGGTCATAATCTGGCCATGGATAACCCTTCAACTGCCGGCCAACACCTGCGCCAATTGCGCCGACACGCCCAGCTGAGCCAGTTGGACCTGGCCTTGATCACGGGTGTTTCCCAGCGCCATCTCAGCTGCATCGAAACCGGCCGCGCCAAGCCGAGCCCGGGCACGTTGCATGCGTTGCTCACGGCCCTGGACGCCCCGCTGGAGCAATGCAACCGCGTGTTCCTCGCCGCCGGTTATGCGCCGCGCTACACCGCTACACCGCTCGCGTCACCGGCCATGGCCGCCATTCGTGAAGCGGTCAGCCACGTGTTGCACGCCAACAACCCCGCCCCGGCGATTCTGCTGGGCAGCCAGTGGGAAGTCCTCGCCACCAATGCCAGTACCTGCGTTTTATTTGAGCTGGTGGGGATCAAAGCGAATGCGGCCAACGAGCTAAACCTGCTGACAACCCTGCTGCAAACCGGCGGCCTGGGTGATCACCTGATCAACGCCGAAGAGATCCGCACCGTCGCCTGGCAACGCGCCACGCGCGAGGCTCTGGGCAACCCGGCACTGGCGGCGTTGCTGACGAGTTTGCCGGCGCCGCCCCGTACCGAACTGCCCATCGACATGCCGCCACTGGTGTTGACGCGTATCCGCTCAAGCCGGGGCGAGCTGAACTTCCTGTCGACCTTCACCACGTTCGGCATGCCCCAGGACATCACGCTCACCTCGCTGCGTATCGAACATCTGATTCCGGCTGACGAGCCCACGTGGCAAGTGATGCGCGCTGGCTATGCGGATTATGCCGCGCTGGTTTTGTGAAATATCTGTACGTAGACTGCCGCCATACCTCCCACTTGAAGGCGGCGAAAAACACGTGATGCAAGTTACTGAAGTTTCCATTGCCCAACTGCGCGCGGCACTTGAAAGCGGCCAGACCACTGCCGTAGAACTGGTCCAGGCTTACCTGGCGCGGATCGAGGCCTATGACGGCGCGCAGACCGCCACCGCCTTGAATGCCGTGGTGGTGCGCAATCCCGAGGCGCTCAAAGAAGCCCAGGCGTGCGATGCACGTCGGGCCAAAGGCGAAACCTTGGGGCCATTGGACGGTATTCCCTACACCGCCAAAGACAGCTATTTGGTCAAGGGCCTGACGGCAGCTTCCGGCAGCCCGGCCTTCGCCAAACTGGTGGCGCAGCGTGACGCCTTCACCATTGAACGCCTGCGCGCCGGCGGCGCCATCTGCCTGGGCAAGACCAATATGCCGCCGATGGCCAACGGCGGGATGCAGCGCGGCGTGTATGGCCGCGCAGAAAGCCCGTATAACGCCGACTACCTCACCGCACCGTTTGCCTCCGGTTCCTCCAACGGCGCGGGCACGGCAACGGCTGCCAGCTTCGCCGCCTTCGGCCTGGCCGAAGAAACCTGGTCAAGCGGGCGCGGCCCGGCGTCCAACAATGGCTTGTGTGCCTACACGCCGTCGCGCGGGGTGATTTCGGTGCGCGGTAACTGGCCGTTGACGCCAACCATGGACGTGGTGGTGCCGTATGCGCGCACCATGGCCGACTTGCTCGAAGTACTCGACGTGGTGGTCGCCGACGACCCCGACACCCGTGGCGACCTGTGGCGCCTGCAACCCTGGGTGCCAATCCCCAGCGTGGCTTCGGTGCGCCCGGCGTCTTATGCGGAGCTGGCGGTGAGCAGTGAATCCCTCGCTGGCAAACGTTTCGGCGTGCCGCGCATGTACATCAACGCCGACCCCGACGCCGGCACCAGCGAAAAGCCTGGGATCGGCGGGCCGACTGGGCAAAAGATCAACACCCGCGCCAGCGTCATCGACCTGTGGCAGGACGCGCGCCAGGCGCTGGAAGCCGCTGGGGCTGAAGTGATCGAGGTGGATTTCCCGCTGGTGTCCAACTGCGAAGGCGACCGCCCTGGCGCGCCGACCGTATTTACCCGCGGCCTGGTCTCTAAGGAATTTCTGCACGACGAATTGTGGGAGCTGTCGGCCTGGGCGTTCGATGACTTCCTGCGCGCCAACGACGACCCGCACCTGAACCGCCTGGCTGACGTGGACGGGCCGAAAATCTTCCCACACGACCCCGGCACCCTGCCCAACCGTGAAGACGACCTGGCCGCCGGCATGGACGAATACGTGCGCATGGCCGAGCGCGGCATCACGCCGTGGAACGAGATCAGCACCGTGCCGGATGGCCTGCGTGGCCTGGAGCAAACCCGGCGCATCGACCTGGAAGACTGGATGGACACGCTGGGGCTGGACGCGGTGCTGTTCCCCACCGTGGCCGACGTTGGCCCGGCGGATGCCGATGTTAACGAAGCCAGCGCCGACATTGCCTGGAGCAACGGCGTCTGGGTGGCCAACGGCAACCTCGCGATTCGCCACCTGGGCGTGCCCACCGTCACCGTGCCGATGGGCGTGATGGCAGACATCGGCATGCCGGTGGGGCTGACCTTCGCCGGGCGTGCCTATGACGACTCGGCGCTGCTGCGGTTTGCGTGCGCGTATGAAGCCACCGGCAGCAAACGCCAGATCCCACCGCGCACGCCGCCGTTGGCAGCAGAATAGACGCTGGCAAAAAATGTGGGAGCTGGCTTGCTCGCGAAAGCGCTGGGTCAGTCACCGGATGTATTGGCTGACACACCGCCTTCGCGAGCAAGCCCGCTCCCACATTGGCCTGTGTTTCAAATCAAGTGATGCAGGGCACGGCGATCAGTAGCAGGCTAAACGCGGTCCAAATGTGGGAGCTGGCTTGCCTGCGATAGCGGTGGATCAGTTGGCCTATTTGTCACTGAAAGACAGCTATCGCAGGCAAGCCAGCTCCCACAGATTTTGCTGTGTTTCAACTCAAGCCACCCACGGCACGGCAATCAGCAAGATTGCCGTGCCGTGGGTGGCGGTCGCCGCCAGTACGCCATAGCGCAGGCGCACCAGCGCGCAGGCCAACCCTTCGATCAGGGTGAACAGCAACACCGGCCAGCCGAGTTGGGTCACGCTCAGTGCCAGGAATGCATGGCAGGCCGCAAAGGCTACGCCGCTGATCAATGCCGCACGCAATGGTGTCAGTTGTTGCTCCAGGTAACCCTGCAAGAACCCGCGAAACAGCACCTCTTCCAATGCATTAGCGCCATAGGCCAAGACCACCATGCCCGGCAGCCAGACCCAGTAGCCATGGATCTCGCTGGCCTCGATGCCTTGGTAAACCCGCAGCGGCACACCGATCAAACAGCCAACTATCAGCCCTGCACCCAGGCCAACAACCGGGTTGCCGATGGTCCAGCGCACCAGCCGCCACAACTCCGGCGCGATGCGTGCCAACAGCATAATCAGCAACACCGACAGCCCGCCCAGTGCCGCCAGCACGAACGCATTGGCGCTGAATGCAATCTGCACCTCGCGGCTGAGCGCCCACAGGCCCAGCGGCGTCATTGCATCACGCATCAACACGAACGCCGCCAACAAGATCAGGATGCGCATCGCAGTCAGCACCCTGGGCGTCAGCGCAAACCACACGCCAAACAACACCAGCCCAGGCGCTACGTAGGTGGCGTAGTTGATCAGTACCACCAAGCCCTGAGTGATCATGTGCGAGTCAACCGTGAGCCACGGCAATCATGTCGATCTCCACCGCCGCCGACTTCGGCAACTGCATCACCCCCAGCGACGTACGCGTATGTACCCCGGCGCTGCCGAGAATCTCGTGCAACAGGTCCGAGGCACCGTTGGCCACTTCACTTTGCTGATCAAAATCTTCAGCGCTGCGCACATACACGTTGATGCGCGGGATGGCCTTGATCTGGTCCAGCGAACCCAGCGCCTGCTTGAGCAAGCCCAGGCAACGCAACGCGCTGATACCGGCGGCGATTTGCGCCTGGGCCAGGGTCAGGCTGTCGCCGACTTTGCCCGGCAGCACGATGGTGTCTCCCACACGGGGAATCTGGCCGCTGATGTACAAGTGGTTGCCCTCGCGCACCCACGGCGTGTAGTTGCCGCCGATTTTGAATTCGTTGAGCTGATAGCCAATGCGCTGTTGAGCGGCCTGGTATTTTTCGTCGCGTGTCATGGGCGTGAGTCCTCGTTTCGACGTTGCCACTCAACCACCACATCGCCCAGGGTCTTGGGAATGTCGTTGCGAATCCAGGCCATGAATGGCCGGTCGAACTTGAACGCGGGGCCACAGTGTAAAAGCATGAAGCGGCGTACGTTCTGGGTATTTTTGTAGTGTGGCGTCACGGGCGTAGCGCGGGTGATGGGGTCGCTGTGCCAGTCAAAATCCATAGTGTTCACCGGGCGATTGTTGTTTCGGCAGTAGCATAGCGATGTGCTACTTGGGCAGGAAGCGGCAAGATCAGTCCTTGAAACCCACCCAATGTGTTGGGATATCGTACAAGGGCAACAGGCTCTTAAAATGCCTTTTAGCCCATCACTTTCAAATATTTCAAATTTTCACTTTCCTTCACCGCTCGAAATATTGCATGGTTGTACGACAACTTAAATTGTCGTGTTCGCCCCTAACAACAATAAGGAAGCACCCATGCCAAACGTCAAAGTGCTGATCGGTTTTCTGTGCCTGTTTACCGGCTACGTCGCAGCTGCGCCTGCCCCCGCCGAGAAGGATGTGGCCCAAGCGGTCGACCAACTGACCCAAGCCATGCTGCACCTGGACCTCAAGCAGCTGCACGCCTTGACCTCCGACAAACTCACCTACGGCCACTCCAGCGGCAAGGTGCAGAACAAAGCGCAATTTATCGCGGACCTTGAAACCCACACCAGCGCCTTCAAGACCCTCGAAATGCAGAACCAGACCATCACCCTGGACGGCGACACCGCCCTGGTGCGCAACCACTTTCACGCGCTGGCGGTGAACAGCGGCGTAGACACGCCCACCGACATCGACAACTTCCAGGTCTGGCAGAAGCAAAAAGGCCAATGGCTGCTGATCGGGCGCCAGGCTTACAAGTACTGATCGCCATCGGTGCGGCTCACCACCGCACCACTTCGCGCACCGTCACCAGCGCCTCGCGCAGCGCCGCCATGTCCACCGAGCCCAGCGCCAACCGCAACGCATGCGGCACGATCGCCGACACCGTAAACGGCTCGGCGGTGGACACGCAAATACCCTCGCGCTGCAACACCATGGCGACCTGATCAGCCCGCGCGTCCTCCCCCAGCGGCAACCACAGAAAATACGATGACGGGTGGCTGATGTACTCCACGCCTTTGAGCACCTGCGCCGCCAAGGCCTGCCGCGCCTGGGCATCCTGGCGTTTTTGCGCTTCCAACTGCGCGACGGTGCCGTCCTCGATC
This sequence comes from Pseudomonas sp. D47, assembly GCF_045447305.1. Lineage (NCBI taxonomy): Bacteria > Pseudomonadati > Pseudomonadota > Gammaproteobacteria > Pseudomonadales > Pseudomonadaceae > Pseudomonas > Pseudomonas sp. D47. The sequence goes on from NZ_JBJGXU010000020.1 coordinate 91,028, forward strand.
CAGGCCACGGCCAGCGCGCTCATCACCCCGGGCACGTTCCAAGTGGTGGCCATGATGGTGCGTTCCAGCTTCTTTACCCACGGCGCCGGCGCTGCAACAAACCCCACGCGCAAGCCGGTGGCGACGCTCTTGGAAAACCCGCCGACGTACACCGTGCACTCAGGCGCCAAGGTCGCCAGTGGCGGCGGTGCCTCTGCGGCCAGAAACGCGTAGGCCGCGTCCTCGATGATTATCAGGTGGTGCTGACGGGCAATGCTGACCAGTTGCTCGCGCTGCGCCAGGCTCATCACCCAGCCCAACGGGTTGTGCAAGGTCGGAATGCTGTACACCGCGCGCACCGCGCGCACCGGGCGCTTGCTGCACAGGCGTTGCAGTGCGTCCAGGTCCGGGCCGCCGGCAGTGACCGGGATGGCGACGATTTCCAGGTGCAGGGTTTCGGCCAGCACCTTGAAGCCTGAATAGGTCAATGCATCGACGGCGACCACATCCCCAGGCTTGAGCAACGCCATCATGGTCACCGCCAGCCCATGCTGCGCGCCGCTGACCACCAGCACCTGCTCGGCCTCAACACTCAGGCCCCGGCTCAACAGGTGCCGCGCCACCACCGCGCGCTCGTGCAGGCGGCCAGCGTGGGGCTGGTAACGCAGCAAGGCGTCGAGGTCGCCCGACAGCGCCAGTTGGCGCAAAGCCGTGCGCAACATATCGGCCTGGCCCGGCAACGACGGGTAGTTGAAGTTGAGGTCGAGCATGCCGGTTGCGACGCTCATCTGCCCACTGCCCTGCCCCGGCGGTAACGAAATCTCACGCACAAAAGTGCCCCGCCCGGTTTCACCACTGACCAGGCCCATGGCCTCAAGCTCGGTGTACACCCGGCTGGCGGTGACCAGCGCCAGGCCGTGGTCGGCGGCCAATTGCCGGTGGGTGGGCAAGCGTGTGCCGGGCGCCAGTGCGCCGCTGCGGATGTCCTCGGCGTAGGTGTCGACCAACGACTTGTAGCGGGCGCGTGGCATCGGTGATGTATCCATGACAATTTTTTGATTGTCTTAATCTTCAATCCTAGGATGGCCAAACGCAACTTATCCTTTTCGAGCACGCCCTCATGGAACGCACCTCACGCCTCAACACCCTCGACAGCAGCACCCAAGGTTGGATCAACGGCTTTATCGGCGTGGTGATTTTCAGCGGCTCGCTGCCGGCCACACGTTTGGCGGTGATGGAATTCAACCCGTTGTTCCTGACCATGATCCGCGCCACCCTCGCCGCTGCGCTGGGGCTGTGCCTGCTGTGGCTATTCCGGGAGAAACGCCCCGCGCGCGGCCAATGGGCGCCGCTGGCAATCGTCGCGTTCGGCGTGGTCATCGGCTTCCCATTGCTCACAGCGCTGGCGCTGCAATACGTGACGTCTGCCCACTCCATCGTGTTTATCGGCCTGCTGCCGCTGGCCACGGCGGTGTTTGGCGTGCTGCGTGGCGGCGAGCGGCCGCGCCCGGTGTTCTGGTTGTTTTCAATCCTCGGCAGCCTGCTGGTGATGGGCTATGCCGTTGCCCAAGGCTTGAGCGCCGCGCCCGCCGGTGACGTGCTGATGTTATTGGCGGTGCTGGTGTGCGGTTTGGGGTATGCCGAGGGCGCCAAGTTGTCGCGCAGCCTGGGTGGTTGGCAGGTGATCTGCTGGGCGCTGGTGGTGTCGTTGCCGGTGGTGGCGCCGTTGAGCGTGATCCTGGCGCCCGCGACCTTGACCGGCATCAGCCTGCCAGCCTGGCTGAGCCTGGGTTATGTGTCGTTGTTCAGCATGCTGATCGGTTTTGTGTTCTGGTACCGCGGCCTGGCCCAGGGTGGCATCGCCGCCGTCGGCCAGTTGCAACTGCTGCAGCCGTTCTTTGGCCTGGCGCTGGCGGCGGGCCTGCTGCATGAGCAGGTCAGCCTGGGCATGCTGCTGGTAACCGTTGCGGTGATCGGCTGCGTGGCCGGGGCAAAAAGGTTCGCACGCTAGCGTTGCGGCGCGACCATCTTGAACTTGATGTTGATGTCGTTGGACACAACGCTGTTGCCCGCCCACTCGCCCTCGCCGATCTTGAAGTCGGCGCGCTTGAGCACGAACTCACCGTCGAACACACCGATGCCGCTTTGCTCCTTGAGCAACACCGTGATATCCACCGGCCGCGTAATGCCCTTGATCGTCAGGTTGCCGGTGATCTTGTAGCGGTTATCCCCCAGCGCCGTGGCGCCGCTGGATTCATACACACCGACCGGATAGGTCGCGGTATCGAACCACGCGGCCTGTTGCAACTGGGTATTGGCGTCCTGGCTGCCGGCATCGATGCTGGCGAGCTGGATCTTGAGCAACGCACGCGCCGCTTCGGGCTTTTGCGTATCGAAGCTCAGGGTGCCCTCAAAGTCGCTGAAGGTGCCGTACACCCGCTGCCCGAATTGCTGAAAGGTAAAGTTGATCTGGCTGGCCGTACGGTTAACGTCTTTGTATTCCACCGCCTGGGCGCTGGCAAACCAACCAGAGACGAGGGCCAGCAGGACGACCAGGGACATTCGACACTTCATGGAACACGCCGCAAAACAAAGGACAAACGTGCTGAGCTAACACGCCACGGTATGGATTTATTCCCTTTCGGTGCGTGCCCTGCTAAACAGAGTAGTCGCCAAAAGAAACAATAAGGACTTTGCATGCACACCCCTTCCCTGCAGGACACCACCGCCCCCGAAGGCATTTGCTACGGCTGCGGCGGCAGCAACCCGCATGGCCTGCATATCAAGAGCCGCTGGGATGCCGATGGCGTCCATGTCATCGCCGAGCATCAGCCCGAGGCCAAATACAGCGGCTGGCCCGAGCTGGTCTACGGCGGCCTGATCGCCATGCTGGTGGACTGCCACTCCAACTGGACCGCCATGGCCTACCACTATCGCGCCGAGCAGCGCGAACCCGGCAGCCTGCCGCGCATCGACTGCGTCACCGGCAACCTGGGCATCAAATTCATCAAACCCACGCCCATGGGCGTAACGCTGAGCCTGCGCGCGCGGGTCGAGGGCGAAGTGGGGCGTAAAAGCCGCGTGGTCTGCGAGGTGTACGCCGGAGACGTGCTCACCGCCATCGGCGACTCGGTGTTCGTGCGCGTCGACACCCGGCAACTGTCAGATTCCGCCCATGGCCGCGTGCGCTGATCCTGGTCTACATTGACTGGCACCGCTAATCGAGGAATGCACCGATGACTCGTCTCACCGCGAAAGACTTTGCCCCCGAACTGCTGGAACTCTACGACGGCTACGCCCACGGCAAGCTCAACCGCCGCGAATTTCTAGACCGCGCAGCGCTGTTCACCTTCGGCGGCCTCACCGCCTCCGCGCTGCTGGCGGCCCTGAGCCCCAACTACGCGCTGGCCGAACAAGTCAAATTCACCGACCCCGACATCATCGCCGACTACATCACCTACCCCTCGCCCAAAGGCAACGGCACAGTGCGCGGCTACCTGGTGCGCCCGGCCAAAGCCAGCGGCAAACTGCCGGCCGTGGTGGTGGTCCACGAAAACCGTGGCCTGAACCCCTACATCGAAGACGTGGCAAGGCGCCTGGCCAAAGCCGGCTTCATCGCCCTGGCGCCGGACGGCCTGACCTCCGTGGGCGGCTACCCCGGCAACGATGAAAAAGGCGTGGAACTGCAACAGAAAGTCGACCCCGAAAAACTCATGAACGACTTCTTCGCCGCCATCGAATGGCTGATGCACCACGACAGCAGCACCGGCAAAGTCGGGATTACCGGCTTCTGCTACGGCGGCGGCGTGACCAATGCGGCAGCGGTGGCCTACCCCGAATTGGGCGCGGCGGTGTCGTTCTACGGGCGTCAACCGGAGGCCAAGGACGTGCCACGCATCAAGGCGCCCATCATGCTGCACTACGGCGAGTTGGATACGCGGATCAATGAAGGCTGGCCTGCTTATGAAAAGGCGTTGAAGGCGGCGGGTACGACCTATGAGGCGTTTATCTACAAGGGCGCCAACCATGGGTTTCATAATGATTCGACGCCGAGATATGACGAGGCGGCGGCGAATCTGGCGTGGGAAAGAACCCTCGGCTGGTTTCACAAATACCTGGCCTAGCCCCCATCTAAACTGTGGGAGCTGGCTTGCCTGCGATGGCGGTCTTGCAGTGACAAATATGCTGGCCGGCCCGGCGCTATCGCAGGCAAGCCAGCTCCCACATATGATCGGTGTTGGTTGATCGACATGCATTGTTAAAGGCCAGCAATCCATATCCCTTTAATTTGCAGGAAGTTTTCTAGACAATCCTTCGGCCTTGCGCCTGCTCACGCCACTGGCTAGCCTTCGCTCTGTCGCTGCACATCAGCGATCGGGTGTGGAAACCTGGGAATCAGTAGGCGCAAAGCGCCAGCACCATCAGACCGATGTCGGCGTTTTCTTTTCGCCTTCAGAAAGCTATATGGCGGCTGTTCGTGGGCAGACTTCGGTCTGACCGGGTCCTACTGCCTGGTTTTCCACCCTGCGTACAGCTGCCACCCTTTGTCGTGTGGAAACGACATCAGGATGGCTCCCCTTTTCAGTAGAAGCTTATGCATGAGCAAAATTGTCCCGGACCCGCCCCACGCCATCCCGGACCGCGAAGTCTTCGAGCGCGCCCTGAGTCACTCCCTGCAACCCGCCTCACCACCGTCCTTTACCGTGCACCAAGACCTCAGCTTCGAAGACGCCCTCGCCCAAATCTGCGACCTGCTGCGCTGTGCTGCAGCCACCGCCGCCGACACCCTCCAAGGCCTGACCGGCGATCAACGCCACCTGGCCGGCGCCACCGAACACCTGATCGACATGGCCCGCACACTGGCCGACCGCGCACTGGATTGCCTGCAACCCAAGGCATAAGCCACTACCCCTGACACAACACCACCCAAAATGTGGGAGCGGGCGTGCGCGCGGGCGCGGGGTAACCGCC
>NZ_JBJGXU010000200.1:0-364 GCF_045447305.1 Pseudomonas sp. D47
AAGGGCTCTTGCCCCACCACTCGGTGCCTCGCCTAGGCTCGGCATGCCCTCACTCCGGCCATCGTGGTTAACGGGGCGCCTCAGATCAAGATCAAGATCAAAAGCAAGAGCACGGCGGCCTAGTAGCCGACCTGAGTGGTTGAAGCAAAAGCAGAGCAGAAGCAGAGCACCATCCTATCTAGCTGATGTAATGAGATCCCAATGTGGGAGCGAGTTCGGCTGTCAGCACTGCAGTGCTCTGCTTTTCTGTGGGAGCTGGCTTGCCTGCGATGCAAGCACCTCGGTGTGTCAGGCATAACCAGCCGATGCCATCGCAGGCAAGCCAGCTCCCACATTAGATTGAGTTCAGTTTCAAATATCAGGT
>NZ_JBJGXU010000201.1:0-360 GCF_045447305.1 Pseudomonas sp. D47
TGAAGAAGACGATAAGAAGCAGCCCGAAATTGGGTCTGTAGCTCAGTTGGTTAGAGCGCACCCCTGATAAGGGTGAGGTCGGCAGTTCGAATCTGCCCAGACCCACCAATTTTGTGTGGGAAACGCCTGTAGAAATACGGGGCCATAGCTCAGCTGGGAGAGCGCCTGCCTTGCACGCAGGAGGTCAACGGTTCGATCCCGTTTGGCTCCACCACTACTGCTTCTGAAAGTTTTGAAAGCTTAGAAATGAGCATTCCATCGAGGTGATGGTGAATGTTGATTTCTAGTCTTTGATTAGATCGTTCTTTAAAAATTTGGGTATGTGATAGAAAGATAGACTGAACGTTACTTTCACTGGTA
>NZ_JBJGXU010000202.1:0-354 GCF_045447305.1 Pseudomonas sp. D47
TCGGAAGCCACCGCCGAAGTGCTGGATGCCGAAGGCTGGTTCAAGTCCGGCGATATTGCGGTGATCGACCCGGACGGGTTTGTGCGCATCGTCGACCGCAAGAAAGACATGATCATCGTCTCGGGTTTCAACGTGTACCCGAACGAAATCGAAGACGTGATGATGGCCCACCCGAAAGTCGCCAACTGCGCCGTGATTGGAGTGCCGGACGAGCGTTCGGGGGAGGCGGTGAAGTTGTTTGTGGTGGCCCGCGAATCGGGGGTCAGCCTTGAAGAGCTGAAGGTCTACTGCAAGGAAAACTTCACGGCGTACAAAGTGCCCAAGCACATTGTGTTGCGTGAGTCGTTGCCAATG
>NZ_JBJGXU010000203.1:0-344 GCF_045447305.1 Pseudomonas sp. D47
GGTGGTGGTGGCGGTCAGGACGACATCGACCTTGTCGATAGTGTCGTTGATCGTCGTGGTGGCGCCGTTGCCTGCAACTTCCAGCTTCTCGAAGTTACCGCCAGCGGTGTCGGTGATCTTGACCGTCTGAGTGCTCTTATCGATGAACACGTCATCGCTAGGTGCTGGGACAGTCACAGTGCCGACGGTGTCGCCCGCCTTGATGGTGATGGTCGAGCCGTTGTCGAGTTTCAGCGTTACGTCAGTGCCCGCTTTGTTAGAAAGCGTAGCGGTATACGTAATCTCACCGCCCTCGTTGACTGCGCTTGGCGCGGTCAGCGTAACGGTGGTGGTGTTATCGGTGC
>NZ_JBJGXU010000204.1:0-339 GCF_045447305.1 Pseudomonas sp. D47
GGAGCAGGCCGTACCTGCCGAGTGGGTTGACAAGGTGTTCAATGACCACCGACAACGCCAGTACTCCCGTGAGCTCTTGTTTTCAACCGTTGTAGAGCTGATGTCCCTTGTTTCATTGGGCTTGAGGCCATCACTGCACGCTGCAGCGCGTAAGATGGAGGGCCTTTCGGTGAGCGTTGCGGCGCTCTATGACAAGATCAATCGGACCGAACCCGAGGTGCTTCGAGCCCTCATTTCAGGCAGCGCAGAGCGTTTAGAACCAACCATCAAAACGCTCGGCCACTCATCGATACTACCCGGCTGGCAGTTGCGCATTGTCGATGGCAACCACCTACCGGC
>NZ_JBJGXU010000205.1:0-332 GCF_045447305.1 Pseudomonas sp. D47
GGCTCTTGCCCCACCACTCGGCACCTCGCTTAGGCTCGGTGTGCCCTCACGCAGGCTTTGGACCGTGGGCCGCCGCCATGGGCCATCCTTGGCCCATCGCGGCTAACCCGGCGTCCTGCCGGTTTACCCACGCTCCAAAGCCTGCGTTCGGCCAGCGTGGTTAACGGGGCGCCTCAGATCAAGATCAAAAGCGAAGCCAAGGCGGCCTGACAGCCGACCTGATCTCTGAAACTGAACTCAATCAAATGTGGGAGCTGGCTTGCCTGCGATGGCATCAACTGGTTATGCCTGATACACCGAGGTGTCTGCATCGCAGCGGTGCGGCGGTCCGA
>NZ_JBJGXU010000206.1:0-329 GCF_045447305.1 Pseudomonas sp. D47
GATCAAAAGCAAAACCGAGGCGGCCTGACAGCCGACCTGATCTTGATGGCTGAACTCAATCTAATGTGGGAGCTGGCTTGCCTGCGATGGCATCAACTGGTTATGCCTGATACACCGAGGTGTCTGCATCGCAGGCAAGCCAGCTCCCACAGAAAAGCAGAGCACTGCGGTGCTGGCAGTCGAACTCGCTCCCACACTGGGATCTCATTACATCAGCTAGATAGGGTGGTGCTCTGCTTCTGCCCTGCTTTTGCTTCTACCACTCAGGTCGGCTACTAGGCCGCCGTGCTTTTGATCTTGATCTTGATCTGAGGCGCCCCGTTAAACCA
>NZ_JBJGXU010000207.1:0-321 GCF_045447305.1 Pseudomonas sp. D47
AGCAGAGCACCACCCTATCTAGCTGATGTAATGAGATCCCAATGTGGGAGCGGGCTTGCTCGCGAAGGCGGTGTGTCAGTCAGCTCATGTGTAACTGCCACACCGCCTTCGCAAGCAAGCCCGCTCCCACAATTTTGACCGAGTTCGACTGCCAGACCGCAGTGCTCTGCTTTTCTGTGGGAGCTGGCTTGCCTGCGATGGCATCAACTCGGTGTACTTGATGGACCGAGGTGTCTGCATCGCAGGCAAGCCAGCTCCCACATTTGATTTAGTTTCAGCCTCCAAGATCAGGTCGGCTGTCAGGCCGCCTCGGTTTTGCTT
>NZ_JBJGXU010000208.1:0-320 GCF_045447305.1 Pseudomonas sp. D47
AAAGGCTCAAAGGGTACAAAGGGCAATGCAACAAGTCGTTGGTTTGGATTTCGAATTGATGGATCACCAAATCTTACCGAGTCCTGTCGTTTTAAATGGGGGGGGGTCCTATTTTCCCATTCGTGTCCGTGCTTTCAGCCTCTCGCGCTGTGAGTAACAAAGGTGGGAGTTATGTAGTTGATTTGAATATGCCGTCACCTGTGCTGTTTTCAACAGAGCAGGAGATTCCTCTTGAAGACCGGTATTGCTACGGCCTATTAACACCTCCAGGAGGGCGGTTGAATGTTACTGTCGATCGGGGGGAAGTTCGAATAGAGAGG
>NZ_JBJGXU010000209.1:0-319 GCF_045447305.1 Pseudomonas sp. D47
GAAGGCTCAAAGGGTACAAAGGGCAATGCAACAAGTCGTTGGTTTGGATTTCGAATTGATGGATCACCAAATCTTACCGAGTCCTGTCGTTTTAAATGGGGGGGATCCTATTTTCCCATTCGTGTCCGTGCTTTCAGCCTCTCGCGCTGTGAGTAACAAAGGTGGGAGTTATGTAGTTGATTTGAATATGCCGTCACCTGTGCTGTTTTCAACAGAGCAGGAAATTCCTCTTGAAGACCGGTATTGCTACGGCCAATTAACACCTCCAGGAGGGTGGCTGAATGTTACTGTCGATGGGGGGAAAGTCCGAATAGAGAGA
>NZ_JBJGXU010000021.1:0-92070 GCF_045447305.1 Pseudomonas sp. D47
TCTACCTAACCCCCCACAGGCTTAAAGCAACACAAAGAGTTGCGCAGATACCTATGCCCTTTATAACAACAGCGCCAGGATTAGAAGCGGAAGGTAAACCCGGCATTGATCCCGTTGTTGTTACCCCGGTTGGAGAGCAAACCGCTGTAGCTCAAGGACACCAGCGTGTCTTTGGTCAAGGCCATTTCCGCGCTGGCCTTGATCACCGCACCGTCACGCGCCACGGGCACGCTGTTGACGGCAAAGGCGGTGTCGCTACCGGCGAACTTCAGCGAAGCGTCACGATCGGTGTCGCCAAACTGATGCTCCCAGCCCAGCTCACCGCGCAACGTGACCGCCGAGGTCGAGCTGACGGGCACTTGGGTATGCGCGCGCAAGCCCAAGGTCGAGAGCGTGGCGTCCTGGCTTTGCTTGCTGGCATGCAAGGCGGCGGCGCCGCCTTTCTCCTTGAACGAATCGCTCTGGTAGTTCAGGTACGTGAGGTTGGCGAAGGGTTCGAACAGGTTCCACTGGGTGTAACCGATCTCGGCAAACACTTGATCGGTGCGCGCGCTGTAGTCGGCTTTGTCGTAGCCCGACTGGTTGGCGTAAGCCACGCGCCGCGAGCTGTCGATGCGGTGCCAAGTGGTGGCGCCGCCCAGGCGCAAGGCAATCGCGTCGAAACGCTTACCGCCGTAAACAGACAGATGATAGTTGTCGCTATCGGCCGAGGCGAAAGCGTCTCCGTTGAGGTGGCTTTGGGTGTAACCGGTAGCCGCGCCCACACGCCAACCGTCGCCGACCTCGGTGTCCAGGCCCAGCAGCACACCGCTGGTGGACGAGGAATAACCGCTGGCGTTGTTGTCACCACTGACGTTATTGCGACCGCCCAGTAACTGCACCCAACCACCGTTGTCGCGGGTCTCGATTTGCGCGCTGGAATCCAGCGCCTGTGCCTGTTGCAGGCGGCTGTTGACCGCTTCACGGATGTAGCGACTGTCAGCCATTTGCGCCGCCGCCACGTCCGAGTGCAATTGCCCCGAGAGTTGCTTGAACGCCTCCCGCGCCTGGACGGCCGAGTCCGACGCCAGAAGGCTTTCATACACCGGGCTGCCGCTGCCTAACGCCTCGGCGGCCGTCGCCACGGCACGTTCGTTGCGGGTTTGCGCAATGCTGGCAAAGGTCGTCTGGTTGCGCTCCACCGCCAGGCTCAGTTGATTCGGCTGGTAGTTCAGTTGGGCGCCGATAAACAGGTAGTTGGGCGTGATCGCCGTAAACTGCCCATTGATGCCCTGGCTGGCGCTGAGGATATTGAACGGCTGACCCAGCAAGCTACGGGCTTCAGTGGCGGACAACAGGTTGGGGCTGTTTTCCAGGGAAACGGTCACTACACCGCCGTTGAGGGTGGCGACACCGCTGCTCTGGATCTGGTCGCTTTGCCCGTTGGGGCCAACTTCCACGGCATACACCGAGCCCGGGTTGAAGGTCACGTCGCCGGTGTGCAGAGTGCCGATCGAGTGCCCCGGTGCCACGCGGCCACCGGTGTTGACCGTCAACGCACCCACCGTGCCGTTGCCGGCCAGCGTGCCGCCCAGCGTGGTCATCACGCCGTTGTCGGCATTGCGTGTGCCTACGGCGCTGCCATCCACGGTCACGGCAGAGGTCAGCGAACCATCTACCGACAGCTTGCCGCCGCGCACCCAAGTGCTGCCCGAGTAGGTGTTCTGGCCTTCCAGCACCAGTTCGCCGTCGCCGGACTTGGCCAGGCTGCCGACGTAGGTGGTGCCGGTGAGCAAATCCTTGCCGCGTGCCAGCGTCGCCTGTTCCCGGGCGTGGCCGATGTCGTATTCAAACTGATCATCCGCCGAAGCATTGGCCGGCAAGCCGTTCAGCCAGCCTTTTTGCTGCTGGGTGGCCGCACAGGTGGCCTGCTCGGTGGCGTCTTCTACACGACGGGCGCGAATGGCTTCGTCGGAAATCGGGTTGGCCCAAATATCGCGTGTGGCGGTAGGCAAAGCCACTGCCACCGAGCCGAGAAACTGCCCTGGCCCCTGCATGGCTTTTTGCAGGTTGGGCAAGCCCCAACCGCTGACCACGCCCGGCACTTGCGGTGTGCCTGGCGCGGCATCGTGCACCGGTTGCAGGTTGTCGTAGGTGCGGCCACCGGTCAGGGTGCCCACCGGCGTGTCCGGCCCATCCGGCGTTTGCAGGCTAGAGGTGGTCAGCAACACATCCCGAGCCTGGCTGGCGGTCATGTAGGGGAAGCGCTGAATCACCAGCGCCAAGGCCCCGGATACGCTCGGCGCGGCCGCGGAGGTGCCGTTGGCATTCGGGATGATTTCGCCTTCAGGCCCGGTCGACGGAATGCCCGAAACGCCCATCACACACCACCACTTCGAGGTGCCACAGCGGTTGTAGACCTGGGCGCTGGTCTCGTCGTAGCCGGTGATCGAGAGGAATTTGCCTTCGATATCCGGCTTGAAAAACGGCAGGTTGGCATTGGTGTCCGGGTTGGCACCGTGGCTGTCGTTGCCCGCCGAAATGATCTGGATAAAGGTGTTTTGCCGTGCGGCGTCGGCCATGGCGTCCATCCAGGTTTTCTGCCCGGCGTGGGCCTTGTCCCAGAACGGGCGATAGGCCGCCTTCATATCGCGCACGTTGTCCGCCGCGCTGTCGCCGACATTGCCGAAGTGGTTTTCCACCTCGTTACGCGAGTTCTGCCCCCAACTCTGGTTGACGATCGACACGTTCTTCGCCGCCAGGGCGTTGTAGCTGGCCATGAACGCGTTGTAGTCCAGATCGTTGGAGCCTTGGAAGCGGTTGTCGTCGGTGCCGCCGGTATTGGCGACAAAAATATTCGCGTCAAACGCGATGCCGTGCATGCCGGTGCCATTGCGGCTGGCGCCCAGCACGCCGGACATTTCCGTACCGTGACCGTCGTTGATGGTCGGGTCGTACTCACCGGAAATACTGAAATGCTCGCCTTTTTGAAACTCCCCGTCCGGCGTGTCGTGGATGTAACGCGGATGGGTGGCGTAGTACTCGCCGGTGGACGTCACCGCCTGCACGCGATCCTGGCCCTGGGCATTTTTGCCCTGGAACTCGAAGTGTTCGGTGAGGATGCCCGAGTCCAGCACGCCCACGTTCACGCCCTTGCCGGTCATGCCCAAGGCATAGGCGTAATACGCGTTGGTGCGGTCCAGGCCGGAGTTGACCTGGGCTTCGGGGGTTTTCCAGGTTTGCGCGTTGGCGCTCCAGTCACGGGTGGCGGCGGCCCAGGACTGGCCGGCGTTGAGTTGCCCGTTGAGGTTGCTGCTGACGCCCGGCTCTACGTAGGTGTAGGGCTTGGCAGCCGGCAGGTTGGCGATGATGGCTTTGGAGAAGTCGAGAATATTAGTGGTGTAGCGGCCGTTGTTGCTGAAGAGCCGGCTGCGGTAGTAATCCAGCCGCGAGGCATAGTCCAGCGGCCGTTTGGTATCGCCAAGCATGGCGCCGATGGTCAGGTTTTCCGGCTGCAGCTCGTAGTTTTGCTTGAGGGCTGAATCGAACTTGCCCGATTGGGCGGCAAAGTCCTTGGCGGCGAGGTCGACGATATCGGCGTAGGCAAACCGCAGGTTCTTGTAGACATCGGTGTCGGGGCCAAACGATGCAACGGCTTTCCTGAACGCCGCATCCAACACTTGAGAGGTGTAGGGGCTGGCGTCATCGGCCATGGCCATCGGCCCCTGGCTTAGCCATAAAGCCAGCCCGAGTGCGATGGGCGTGAGGGGTATCGATTTGAAACCTGTAGCGCGCTTGCTTTTTTGAGACAAAGTAAAGCCATTACCTGCTACGTCCATTATTCCTTTCCCTTTGGATATGTGCGTCGTCAATGAGCGATGTATCGGGCTTTTTGTAATAGGCAGGGTCACGCGAAAAACCCATAGGTTTTTTAAAACATCGTCGAATCAATGAGGTGGTGTTCCGACGGGGTCACACAGCGTTCTTATTGTTTTTGCGGCGCGAAAAAATGTAACAAAATAATTACAAACCCCACAAGCACCCACGGCGCATTAACGAAGACAAATGTCGCGCACAACAAAAACCCCGGATTTCGCGAGAAATCCGGGGTGGTTCGTGGCATTTAGCCACCAACTACGACATCAGTGTGTTTTACAGATGGGACTCGGCGTACTCGGCGAGTATCGAACGAGGTACCCCTTGCAGCGCGATATGCACGCCGTTGGGGAAGTCTTTGAAGCGTTCCGTCAGGTAAGTCAGCCCGGAGCTGGTCGCGGACAGGTAAGGGGTGTCGATCTGTGCCAGGTTGCCCAGGCACACCACTTTGGAACCGGCGCCGGCACGGGTGATGATGGTTTTCATCTGGTGCGGCGTGAGGTTCTGGCATTCATCGATCAAAATCAGGCTTTGCTGGAAGCTGCGACCTCGGATGTAGTTGAGGGATTTGAACTGCAACGGCACTTTGCTGAGGATGTAATCGACGCTGCCATGGGTGTTTTCATCATCCATGTGCAAGGCTTCGAGGTTGTCGGTGATCGCCCCCAGCCACGGCTCCATTTTTTCCGCTTCGGTGCCGGGCAGGAAGCCGATCTCCTGGTCCAGGCCCTGCACGCTGCGGGTGGCGATGATGCGGCGATAGCGCTTGGTCACCATGGTCTGTTCGATGGCAGCAGCCAGGGCGAGGATGGTTTTCCCTGAGCCTGCGGCGCCAGTCAGGTTAACCAGGTGAATATCCGGGTCGAGCAGCGCGTACAGCGCCAGGCTCTGATAGATGTCGCGCGGTTTCAGGCCCCAGGCTTCCTGGTGCAACAGGGGTTCCTGATGCAGGTCGAGGATCAGCAATTTGTCGACCTGGATCTCTTTGATCCAGCCCACAAACCCCTGTTCGTCGATGATGAATTCATTGATGTGCACGGCCGGCAGGTTGTCGATCAGTTGTACCTGGTGCCAGGTGCGGCCATGGTCCTGACGGGTTTCGACCTTGCTGACGAGGTCCCAGAAGGAACCGGTCACGGTGTGATAACCCCGCGACAGCATCGACACGTCGTCGACCAGTTGGTCGGTACTGTAGTCCTCGGCAGCGATCCCACACGCTCGTGCCTTGAGGCGCATATTGATGTCTTTGGTCACCAGCACCAGGCGCAGGTCCTTGTCACGCGCGTGCAGGTCGATCAATTGGTTGATGATTTTGTTGTCGTTCAGGTTTTCCGGCAGCAGGCTGTTGGGCTCGCTGCGCTTGCTCATCAGAATCGACAGCAAGCCCTTGGGCCCGCTTTTGCCACGCTGGATCGGCACGCCGACTTCAACGTCCTCAGGTGAAGCTTCACCCAGGGTCTTGTCGATCAGGCGGATGGCCTGGCGGCATTCGGCGGCAACGCTGTGGTGGCCGCTTTTGAGCTTATCGAGCTCCTCAAGCACGATCATCGGGATGGCGACGTGGTGTTCTTCGAAATTAAGCAGTGCGTTTGGATCGTGGATCAATACGTTGGTATCAAGCACATAAAGGATTGGCTGGTCGGAAGAAGGGTTACGTCCATGATCATCCATACTCGGTCACCTTTGTGGGAGCCAGTCGACGCAATACCTGGGCGGTGCTGCGCCTCGATTCGACCACCGACTGCACCGCAGTGACGTCAAGTGCAGTGCCCACATGAGGAGTCTTGGAAGACGCCACCTGTGTTGCAGGTTTCGGCGATCTGACTTCGTAATACCGCAAAAACCATGACAGGAAAAAGCACTTTGACGCTTTTTTGAAGTTTATTTTTCAGGATGACGAATAGCACTAGCCGAGTGCCAGCCATCCCGTTAAAGTCGGAAGTCCGCCTGCATCGAAATGTCGCACAAAATCACCCCCGAAACGCCTCATCCCCAACAGGGCCGGGCATTTGCGCTTTTTCAGCGAAACGCCTCCCGGCAGTCCTGCCAACCCAGCCCACTTTGCGCCGTTGCCTGCAGCAACATCGGTAATGCGACCCGCGCCTTGTCCTGGGTGTCGTGAAACACAATCACACCTTTGCGCCACAACAGCATCAGTGTCAGCACCCGCTGCGCCGACTCATCAGCCTTGAGTTTGCCGGGCTCGTCCTGGGAGTCGATGTCCCATAGCGCTACCTGCAAACCTTGCGACTGGAAGAAGCCCTGGCTGTCGGCGCGACGCTGGCCGTATGGCGGGCGAAACAGCGGCACGTAGTTTTCCGGCATCAGGTTCTGCGCCAGCGCGGCACTGCGGGTGATCGAGCTTTGCCAGTCGACCCAATGGCTGTGGGAACGGTATTGCCAACCTTGGGTGCCCACGCACTGGCCTTGGTAGAGCGCCTGCACATCGGCGGCGGAACTGCGTTCTACGCGGGTTTGCAGGCTGCTGCCGAGGGCGAAGAAGGTGGCGTTCATCTTCTGCTTGCGCAGGTAGTCGGTGAGCCAGTCGGTATGGCCGCTGACTGGCGCGGGGCCGCCGTCGAACGTGAGCAGGAACAGGCGGTCGTTGAATTCGTCGCCATTGCGTTCGTGGTCGCCGAAACGGGCGATTTCGCTGCTGATCTGTGGGAACAGTGCGGCTTTGCGCAGGAGTTCGTCCAGGTAGCGTTCGTGGAAGTTATGGCTGGGGCCAGCCCAGCCGATGTAGAAAGAGTTGTCGCTGACCTGGAATTTACCGGCTTGCTCGCGCAGGTCGTCCATGTTTTCGACCAGGTAGCAGAATGAGGCGTCTTCTTCGCAGCTTTGCTGGGCGAAGGTGTAGTTTTCCAGCAGGCGCTGCCAGAGCTGGCGACGCAGGTCGTCGATGGCCGCCAGGTTGATGATCTTCAGGCCCAGGCGTTGCTTGAGTGCGGCTTCGTCCTGGGCTTCGCTGGCGATCAAGCTGTGGGCGAACATCAGGATTTCGGCGCGTGAGGCGACGTCGAACAGCGCGGGGCTGCTGAGTTTTTCTGGCCAGGTGGTGCGGTCCAGGCTGGCTACATCAACCGGCGCCGCGTTGGCGGTCAGGCATAACAGGCAAGCAGATAATAAAAGCGCGATTCGCACCTAGGGTCTCCCTCTCCAGAGTCACCGCCCATCATAGCGGATCGCGCCTATCGCCATCATAGGTGGAGTCAAACCGCCCCAACCCCTAGAATCCCGCCCACGCTACACGCCACGATTACAGGAGCCAACCTCATGCTGATGGTGATTTCCCCCGCCAAAACCCTCGACTTCGAGTCCAAGCCGGTAACCCCGCGCTTCACCCAGCCGCAGTACCTCGACCACTCCCAGGAGCTGATCGAACAACTGCGTGAACTGAGCCCAGCCCAAATCAGCGACCTGATGCACGTCTCCGACAAGATCGGCGGCCTCAACGCCGCGCGCTTCGGCAGCTGGAACCCCGCTTTCACACCGGAGAACGCCAAGCAGGCCCTGCTGGCCTTCAAGGGTGACGTCTACACCGGCCTCAACGCCGAAACCTTCAGTGACGCCGACTTCACCTACGCCCAGGACCACCTGCGCATGCTCTCCGGCCTGTACGGCCTGCTGCGCCCGCTGGACCTGATGATGCCGTACCGCCTCGAAATGGGCACCAAACTGCCCAATGCCCGTGGCAAAGACCTCTACGCCTTCTGGGGCACTCGCATCAGCGAGTGGCTCAACGAAGCCCTCGCCGAGCAAGGCGATGACGTACTGCTCAACCTGGCCTCCAACGAGTACTTCTCGGCAGTCAAACGCACGGCCCTGAACGCGCGGATCATCAACACCGAGTTCAAAGACCTGAAGAACGGCCAGTACAAGATCATCAGCTTCTACGCCAAAAAAGCGCGGGGCATGATGAGCCGCTTTGTGATCGAAGAGCGCATCAACGACCCAGCCAAGCTCAAGCAGTTCGATGTGCAGGGTTATCGCTTCAATGCCGAGCAGTCCAAGCTGGATAACCTGGTGTTCCTACGCGATCACGCGCCGGAATAAGGCCCTGCACCCGCCTCACAGACGCTAAAAAACCAATGCGGGAGCTAGCTTGCCTGCGATTACGGTGTTTCAGTCAGAGATAAGTCGACTGATACTCCGTCATCGCAGGCAAGCCAGCTCCCACATTTTCGTTCGCATTCGATAACTGTAATCGTCATTTATTTGGCGCCAAAAAACATACTGGCGAATTCCTAACAAATCTTTCACTCGACATTTCTCTTTTTTTTTCGTAGTGGCACCCCTTTTTTAAAACACTGGTGGCACAAAACTATCCCGTCGCACCAACTCCCTATAACTACTGGCCCAAATAGCAAGTGCTATCAGTATAGTACCAGTGCCATCTTTTCTAATATTTCAAGAAATTTCCGGAAACAGGATGAGCGGCTAGGAACTTCACCCCAAAGCACTGCTCATACCACCGGTAACGAAATTCTCTGTTGCTGTAAGAGATGACTTACATGACCGACCAACGGAAGTAGCAAAGTTGTCATATTGAACTTTGACTCAGGAGTCATATTACCAACCGATTAGTTAATAGCGGCGATAAGGATGAATCGCCAGCAACTACAAGGCCAAGGCTCAGCTTCCCCTAATGGGTCAGCGAGATAACCCAAGGCATTGATACTTAAAGGCTAATCGCCTCAATCGATGCCCTGCGGCGCTGGCGCCAAGCCCTTCCCCCAGGAAGGCTGGCTGCATTTCAGGGCAAGTGCCAATAACAAGGCCACGTTTCGCACAACTTGAGTGCACTCGTTAGTCACTCGTTATTTAACATGCCTGCACACGGTAAGTCGGCGTCTATTCGCCCAACTTTCGCGGCATCAGTGACGCTTGCAAACATGAACTCCAGCCATCTAATTGGCATGATTAATATCGTCTTCAATGACAAAGAGGTAAATGCGATGCGCATCAGCATATTTGGTCTCGGTTACGTTGGCGCAGTCTGTGCCGGTTGCCTGTCTGCCCGTGGCCATGAAGTGGTCGGCGTAGACATCTCCAAGGAAAAGATTGACCTGATCAATGCGGGCAAATCGCCAATCGTTGAACCGGGTCTGGGTGAACTGTTGAGCCAGGGTATTGAAACCGGCCGACTGCGCGGCACGACCAACTTCGCCGAGGCCATCCGCGACACCGACCTGTCGATGATTTGCGTCGGTACGCCGAGCAAGAAAAACGGCGACCTGGAACTCAACTACATCGAATCGGTATGCCGCGAGATCGGTTTTGTCCTGCGTGACAAAGCCACCCGCCACACCATCGTAGTGCGCAGCACCGTGTTGCCAGGCACCGTGGCCAATGTGGTGATCCCGATCCTCGAAGACTGCTCCGGCAAGAAAGCCGGCGTCGACTTCGGCGTCGCGGTCAACCCGGAATTCCTGCGTGAATCCACCGCCATCGCCGACTACGACCTGCCACCGATGACCGTCATCGGCGAGTTCGACAAAGCCTCCGGTGATGTCTTGCAGTCGCTGTACGAAGAACTCGACGCACCGATCATCCGCAAGGACATCGCCGTTGCCGAAATGATCAAGTACACCTGCAACGTGTGGCACGCCACCAAAGTCACCTTCGCCAACGAAATCGGCAACATCGCCAAGGCGGTCGGCGTCGATGGTCGCGAAGTGATGGAAGTGGTCTGCCAGGATAAAACCCTCAACCTGTCGCAGTACTACATGCGCCCAGGCTTCGCGTTCGGCGGCTCGTGCCTGCCCAAAGACGTGCGTGCCCTGACCTACCGCGCAAGCACCTTGGACGTGGAAGCGCCGCTGCTCAACTCGCTGATGCGCAGCAACGAGTCCCAGGTGCAAAACGCCTTCGACATCGTCGCCGGCCACGACAAACGCAAAGTCGCCCTGTTGGGCCTGAGCTTCAAGGCCGGCACCGACGACCTGCGCGAAAGCCCATTGGTGGAGCTGGCGGAAATGCTGATCGGCAAGGGTTTCGACCTGAGCATCTACGACAGCAACGTCGAGTACGCCCGTGTCCACGGCGCGAACAAAGACTACATCGAAGGCAAGATCCCGCATGTGTCGTCCCTGCTCAACTCGGACTTCGATGATGTGATCAACAACTCCGACGTGATCATCCTCGGCAACCGCGATGAGAAGTTCCGTGCCTTGGCGCAGAACGCGCCGCACGGCAAGCAAGTCATCGACCTGGTGGGCTTCATGTCCAAGGCCACCAGTACGACAGGCCGCACCGAAGGCATTTGCTGGTAACAGCAACGGCAAGTTTCAGGCTGCAAGCGTACCCATCCCCAGCGCTTGCAGCCTGGAGCCTTCTTCACCTTCGGATGACGCTTATGTCCAAGTTAAAACACGTACTGCTCCAATCCGCCGGCTGGCTGTTCTTTCTGAGCCTGCTGATGGGACTCGCCCTGCTGTTACCGGCGAGTACGTTCGACTCCGAGTCGAAGAATTTTATTTTCCTGATTGGCGCCGTCGGTATCTGGCGCTACTCGATGGGTGCTACGCATTTCTTTCGCGGCATGCTGTTCCTGTACGTGGTCTACCCGCACCTGCGCCGTAAAGTGCGCAAGCTGGGCAAGTCGGCGGCCCCCTCCCATGTGTTCCTGATGGTGACCAGTTTTCGTATTGACGCGCTGACCACCGCGCAGGTCTACAGCTCAGTGATCCGCGAGGCCATCGAATGCGGCTTCCCCACCACCGTGGTCTGCTCGCTGGTGGAAATGTCCGATGAGCTGCTGGTGAAAAGCCTGTGGGAACGCATGAACCCACCGGAACACGTGAAGCTCGATTTCGTGCGCATTGCCGGCACCGGTAAGCGCGACGGCCTGGCCTTTGGTTTCCGCGCCATCTCCCGCCACCTGCCGGATGACCGTGCCGTGGTTGCGGTGATCGATGGCGACACCGTGCTCGCCGAAGGCGTGGTGCGCAAGACCGTGCCGTGGTTCCAACTGTTCGGCAATGTCGGCGGCCTGACCACCAACGAGTTCTGCGAAGTGCGCGGCGGCTACATCATGAGCGAATGGCACAAGCTGCGCTTCGCCCAGCGTCACATCAACATGTGCTCCATGGCCCTGTCCAAACGCGTGCTGACCATGACCGGGCGCATGTCGGTGTTCCGTGCCAGCGTGGTCACCGACCCGGGCTTTATCGCCGATGTGGAAAGCGACTCGCTGCAACACTGGCGCCTGGGCCGCTTCAAGTTCTTGACCGGTGATGACAAGTCCAGCTGGTTCAGCCTGATGCGCCTGGGTTACGACACCTTCTACGTGCCGGATGCCGCGATCAATACCGTGGAACACCCGCCGGAAAAGAGCTTTATTAAGGCCAGCCGCAAGCTGATGTTCCGCTGGTACGGCAACAACCTGCGTCAGAACTCCCGTGCCCTGGGCCTGGGTGTGCGCCGGCTCGGCCTGTTCACCAGCGTGGTGCTGTTCGATCAGCGCGTGTCGATGTGGACCTCGCTGCTCGGCCTGACCGTGGCCGTCATCGCCACCTTCAAATACGGCGGCGCGTTCATCCTCGCGTACCTGCTGTGGATCGGCATCACTCGCCTGATCCTGACCCTGCTGCTGTCGTGCTCCGGTCACAAGATCGGCCCGGCTTACCCGGTGATTCTCTATTACAACCAGATCATGGGCGCGCTGGTGAAGATCTACGTGTTCTTCCGCCTTGATCAACAGTCCTGGACCCGCCAGGACACCAAACTGACCCGCGATTTGGCCAGCTTTCAACGTTGGTTCAACACCTGGTCGTCTCGGACCATGACCTTCTCCGCCGGCAGCATTTTCGTCGCCGTGTTGCTGATGATGGTCTGACCCTGCCAAGCCTGAATTAACTAGGAACTAAAGCACCATGAATAGCCAAGTAAACGCCAACGTTGTCCACGAATCCGAAGCCCAGCGCCAACATGCCCGGGTCAAAATCCCGGCCAAGCTGCGCTTTTTCAACACCGACCGCACCCAGACCGAAGCACGGGTGATCGACCTGTCTGCCGGCGGCCTGGCGTTCACCGCCACCCAGCCGTTGACCGTCGGTGAAGTGCACAAAGGCCGCCTGCAATTCGTCATCGATAACCTCGGCCTGGCGATGGATGTCGAGCTGCAGATTCGCTCCTACGACCGCCAGACTGGCCGTACCGGTTGCCAGTTCCAGAACCTCGACGCCCAGGATATTTCCACCCTGCGCCACTTGATCACCTCGCACTTGTCCGGCGACATCGTGACCATGGGCGACGTGCTGGCGACCCTGCAACGTGACAACTTCACCAAGGCGCGCAAGGTTAAGGACGGCGGCAGCAACATGAGCGCCGCGGGCCGCTTGCGCGCCGTGGTGTTCAGCGCAGGTATCTTCATCGTCGGCCTGGCAGCCTTCGGTTTCATCTTCAAATCGGTGTACGGCATGTACTTCGTCAGCCATGCCCAGGCTGGCCTCGTCAGCGTACCCGGCATGAACGTGACCATGCCGCGCGACGGCACCGTGCAAAGCCTGCTCAAAGGTGACGCGGTCGCCGCCAAAGGCGCACCACTGGCGACCTTCAGCACCAGCATGCTCGATGTGCTCAAGGGCCACCTGGACGAAGAGCAGCTGCAACCGGCCAAGGTGGAAGAGCTGTTCGGCAAGCAAATGACCGGCACCCTAACCTCCCCATGCGATTGCATCGTCGCCCAGCAACTGGTCGCCGACGGCCAGTACGCCAGCAAGGGCGATGTGATTTTCCAACTGGTGCCACGCGGCAGCCTGGCCAACGTGGAAGCGCGCTTCACCTACCGCCAGTTCGCCGACGTTCGCCCAGGTACACAGGTGAACTTCCAGATCGCCGACGAAGAACAGATCCGCACCGGCACCATCGTCAGCAGCACCAGCCTGAACAGCGCCGACCTGTCCTCCGACATCCGCGTGCAAATCAAGCCGGATGCCCCGCTGGACAGCACCTACGCCGGCCGCCCGGTAGAAGTGACCAGCGACCGTGGCCCATCGCTGAACTGGCTGATCGATAAAGCCATGGCTCACGGTCTGTAAGCGAGGACATGCCTGTGAACCCTATTTCAAAAACAGCACTGACCCATGTGGGAGCCGGGCTTGCCCGCGATGCAGGCGACTCGGTTTTTCAGATGCACCGAGGTGAGGCCATCGCAGGCAAGCCAGCTCCCACACAGAGCAGATCGCACTTCGCCGCGGCCTACTGCGCGCTGGCACTGGCAGTTTCTTTGGCTGGTTGCGCCGGCCTGCCCGACCAGCGCCTGGCCAACGAAGCCCTCAAGCGTGGCGACACTGTCACCGCCCAGCAGAACTACCAGCAGCTGGCGGACCTGGGTTACAGCGAGGCCCAAGTAGGCCTGGCCGATATCCAGGTGACCACCCGCGACCCCGAGCAAATCCGCCAAGCCGAAGCCACTTACCGCGCGGCCGCCGATACCTCGCCACGGGCCCAGGCCCGCCTGGGTCGCCTGTTGGTGGCCAAGCCGGGTGCCACCGAGGCCGAGCAGCACGAGGCTGAAGGTTTGCTGAAAAAAGCCTTTGCCAATGGCGAAGGCAACACCCTGATCCCGCTGGCCATGCTGTACCTGCAATACCCGCACAGCTTCCCCAACGTGAATGCCCAGCAGCAGATCACCAAATGGCAAGCAGCGGGTTACCCGGAAGCAGGTCTAGCCCAGGTGCTGCTGTATCGCACCCAGGACACCTACGACCAGCACTTGGATGATGTAGAGCGCATCTGCAAGGCTGCGCTGAACACCACCGACATTTGCTACGTCGAGCTGGCCACGGTCTACCAGAAAAAAGCCGAGCCGGAAAAACAGGCCGAACTGCTCAAGCAAATGGAAGCAGGCTACAGCCGTGGCACCGTCACCGCCCAGCGTGTTGATAGCGTTGCGCGTGTCTTGGGCGATGCGACCCTGGGCAAGACCGATGAAAAAACCGCGCAAGCCCTGCTGGAAAAAATCGCCCCCGGCTACCCCGCTTCCTGGGTCAGCCTGGCGCAACTGCTCTACGACTTCCCCGAACTGGGCGACGTCGACCAGATGATGAAATACCTGGACAACGGCCGCGCCGCCGACCAGCCGCGCGCCGAGCTGTTGCTGGGCAAGCTCTACTACGAAGGCAAGTGGGTGCCGGCAGACGCCAAGGCCGCCGAAGCGCATTTCGAAAAAGCCGTGGGCAAGGAAGTCGCCGCCGATTACTACCTCGGCCAGATCTACCGCCGTGGCTACCTGGGCAAGGTCTACTCGCAAAAAGCCCTCGACCACTTGCTGACCGCTGCGCGCAACGGCCAGAACAGCGCCGACTTCGCCATCGCGCAATTGTTTTCCCAAGGCAAGGGCACCAAGCCCGACCCATTGAACGCCTACGTCTTCAGCCAGTTGGCGAAAGCCCAGGACACGCCAGAGGCCAATGACTTGGCCACGCAGCTCGAAGCCCCGCTCACGCCAGAGCAACGCGCCGAAGGCCAACGCCTGGTGCAACAGGAGCTGGCGACACGCGGCACCCTGGCCCAGAGCACGCTGCAACTGCACGCCCTGCAAGAAGAAGACGGCGAGGAATCCCTATGAAGCTCAACCCATTCGTCAAGGCCGGCATCGGCCTGACCTTCGCCCTGCTGTGGTCGTGCCCGACCCTGGCCGCGCTGACCGAAGCCAAGAACTTCGGCCTGGAAGTCAAAGCCACCGCGCAGTCCGAAGATGACCGCGACCTCGGCACCCAGAAAGGCGGCGACGTCAACGGTATCGGCCTCGACCTGCGCCCGTGGGTCTACGGCGAAAGTGGCGCGTGGAGCGCCTACGCCATGGGCCAGGCGGTCGTGTCGAGCGACATCATCGAGACCGACCCCCTGCAACAATCGGCCGATGACGAAAATCAGCAAACCACCAACAACGACCGCAAGTCCAAGAAAAACTACCTGGCCATGCGCGAATTCTGGGTCGGCTACAGCGGTTTCACGCCTTACCCGGGCGAGCTGCTCAAGCTGGGTCGCCAACGCCTGCGTAATGACGACGGCCAATGGCGCGACACCAATATCGAAGCGCTGAACTGGACCTTCGACACCACCCTGCTCAAGGCCAATGTCGGCGTTGCCGAACGCTTCAGCGAATACCGCACCGACCTCAAGGAGCTGTCGCCCAAGGACAAGGACCGCCAGCACCTCTACGCCGACGCCGCCTACCAGTGGACGCCCGGCCAGTGGATCGGCCTGCGCGCCCACCACACCCATGACGACGGCAAGCTCGACTACCCGGAACCGGGCGTGGCCACCGACTCGTTGGACAAACGCGAAAACGGCGACCTGACCTGGCTCGGTATCGAAGCCAACAGCGACGCCTACAACTGGCGCAACACCAACACGGTCAATTACTGGGCCAGCGTCACCGGCATGAGAGGCGACCACAACACGGTCAACGCCTTGAACGCCGACGGCTCACGTCCGACAGAAGCCAAGCGCAGCGATGACGTGAGTGGCTGGGCTACCGACCTGGGTATCCGCCTGCGTCTGGATCCGCAGTGGCAAGTCGGCGCGGCTTATTCGCGTGCGAGTGCCAACTACGAGCAGAACGGCCTGCAGAGCAACCGTTCGAACTGGACCGGCACCCAGTCCCGCGTGCACCGCTTCGGCGAAGCGTTTCGCGGCGAGATGAACAACGTGCAGTCCATGAGCCTGTTCGGTTCCTGGCAACTGCGCGAGGACTATGACGCCAGCCTGGTCTATCACAAGTTCTGGCGCGTCGACGGCAACAAGCCGGTGGGCAGCAACGGTATCGATGCCGTGCAGAACAACACCGACGACGTGACCGGCGCGATCCTGTCCAGCACTTCCCTGCCGCTTGAAGACGGCAAGAAAGACTTGGGCCAGGAGATGGACGTGGTAGTCACCAAGTACTTCAAGAAAGGCCTGCTGCCGGCCGCGCTCAGCCAGTCGATCGACGAACCGTCGGCCCTGGTGCGCTTCCGGGCGGGTGTGTTCAAGCCGGGTGATGCCTATGGCAGCCAGGTCGACTCGTACATGCACCGCGCGTTTGTCGACGTGATCTGGAAATTCTGATGGGAGCCTGCGCAATGAACCCTCAAGCCCTCAAAGGCTCGGTCAGCCTGCTGGTCGCAGCCATGCTGCTGGCCAGCACTTCGGCCTTTGCCGACGGTGCGGCGGTGAAGGCGCCGACCATCGCCAAAGAACTGCAACAGGCCAAGACCTACACCATTTCCAGCCCGCCAACCGCGCCGCTGGAAATGGCTAAACCGGCCCTGCCGGACCTGTCGGGCTACACCGCCGCAGCGATGGAAAAGAAGATCGTCAGAAGCAAGACGGGCAAAGTCAGCATCCGACGCATGATGCAGGAAGACGCCCTCAAGGACTTCATCGGCGGCGACAACAAGATGGCCGAATGGGTGGTGCGCCAGCACGGCATTCCCCAGGCGATCTTTGTCGACGACGGCTACATGAACCTCAAGGACCTGCTCGGCAAAGTGCCCAAGCAGTACCTCAGCGAAACCTCGCCGGGTGTGTTCCTGGCCAAGTTGCCGATCGTGGTCGGGCGCAAGGGCATCCTCGAAATCGACAAGAAGACCCAGGAGTTGCGCCTGTCACAACAAGCCGGCTCGTTCCTGATCAACGACGGCCAGCTGTTTGTGCGTGACACCAAGATCACCGGCTGGAACGAAAAAACCAATGGCCCGGCGCTGTTCCAGTCGCCCAAGGAATTCCGCCCGTTCCTGCTGGCCTGGGGCGGTACCGAGACCTACGTCGCCAACAGCAAGATGGCCAGCTTCGGCTATGCCAACAGTAAGTCGTACGGGGTGAGTATTTCCCAGTACACGCCGAACATGGCCAAGGTGCTCAAGCGCCCTGAGCCGACCGGTTGGATCATCGATTCCGAGTTCTCGGACATGTGGTACGGCTTCTACTGCTACGAAACCACAGGTTTTGTGCTCAAGGGCAATACCTACAAAGACAACATCGTCTACGGCATTGACCCGCACGACCGTTCCCACGGCCTGATCATCGCCGACAACACCGTCTACGGCACCAAGAAGAAGCACGGCATCATCATTTCCCGGGAAGTGAACGACAGCTTTATCTTCAACAACCGCAGCTACGACAACAAGCTCTCGGGCCTGGTGATCGACCGTAACAGCGTGAACAACCTGATCGCCGACAACGAGATTTACCGCAACCACACCGACGGCATCACGCTCTATGAGAGCGGCGACAACCTGCTGTGGGGCAACAAAGTGATCGCCAACCGTCGCCACGGCATTCGCATCCGTAACAGCGTGAACATTCGCCTGTACGAAAACACCTCGATGGCTAACGGCCTGACCGGCGTGTACGGCCACATCAAGGATTTGACCGACACCGACCGCGACATCGCCCTCGACCCGTTCGACGCCAAGGTCTCGCTGATCGTGGTTGGCGGTGAGCTTGCCGGTAACGGCAGCGGGCCGCTGTCGATCGATTCGCCATTGAGTGTCGAACTGTATCGCGTGTCGATGCTGGCGCCGACCAAATCCAGCGGCATCAGCTTCAACGGCGTGCTGGGTGATCGGCAGGAAGAAATTCTCGACCTGTTGGTGCGCCAACAGAAAGCCGTGCTGATCGACCCTGTCGAACGCCAGACCGAAATGCAGGACTGAGGATGACCCTTATGCACCCACACATGATCAAACTGCTGAGCCTCTCGGGTCTGACCCTCGGCCTGCTGGCGGCCAGCCAAGGCGTACGCGCCGACGAAATCAAGGCGCCGACCTTCACTGCCGAACCGTGCTGCAGCCTGTGCCCGGCTGCCCACGACGCGAAAAACTACACCACGCGTTACCAGCAGAACTTCACCACTCTGGTGCAAGCCCAGGGCGACTGGCTGTTCCGTACCCAGGAAGACCTGCGCACCGAATTCGACACCAGCCCCGCCGGCTACAAACGCATGCAACAGCTGCACGATGCGTTCAAGGCCAAGGGCGTGGAACTGGTGGTGGTGTACCAGCCGACCCGTGGCCTGGTAAACCGCAACAAGCTCAACCCCGACGAGAAAGCCAAGTTCGATTTCGACAAGGCACTGGGCAACTACAAGACCATGCTCGGCCGTTTCGCCAAGATGGGTTACGTGGTGCCGGACCTGTCGCCGCTCACCAATGAGCAACTGCCGGATGAACTGCCGGCCCACGATTTCTACTTCCGTGGCGACCAACACTGGACGCCATACGGTGCCCAGCGCACGGCGAAAATCGTCGGTGCCAAAGTGCGTGCCATGCCCGAGTACGCCGAGATTCCCAAGCGCGAATTCGAGACCAAGCGCTCGGGCCGCATGGGCAAGACCGGCACCCTGCACAACATGGCCGGGCAACTGTGCGGCACCAGCTACGCGATCCAGTACATGGACCAGTTCACCACCGAGCCCAAGGGCGAAGCGGGCGACGGCGACCTGTTCAGCGATTCGGGCAACCCGCAGATCACCCTGGTGGGCACCAGCCACAGCGGCAAGAACTACAACTTCGCCGGGTTCCTGGAACAGGAAATCGGTGCCGACATCCTCAACGTCGCCTTTCCTGGCGGTGGCCTCGAAGGTTCGATGATCCAGTACCTGGGCAGCGAAGAATTCCAGAAAACCCCGCCAAAGATTCTGATCTGGGAGTTCTCGCCGCTGTATCGCCTCGACCAGGAGACCATCTACCGCCAGATGATGTCGCTGCTCGACAACGGCTGCGAAGGCAAGACTGCGCAGATGACCGCCAGCACGACGTTGAAACCCGGCAAGAACGAATTGCTGGTTAACAGTTCGAACAAAGACCTGCGCAACGCCAACCATCAGGTTGATATCCGCTTCGCCGACCCGTCGGTGAAAACCCTGCAAGCCACCCTCTGGTACATGAACGGGCGCCACGAGGACATCAAGATCGAGAAACCCGAAACATCCGACACAGACGGGCGTTTCGCCTTTGAACTGCGCACCGATGAAGACTGGGCCTCGCAGAACTTGCTGGCCGTGGAAGTACAAGGCCCCGAAGCGGGCGCTGCCGCGCAGAAAGTCGAAGCGAAAATTTGCACACGCAACGTATTCCCGGCCAGCGGTCAACAGACCGCTTCAAGGCCGTGAAATAAGCGCGCAATGAGGTTACCTATGCAGAAGTTATTGATTCCATCGTTGCTGGGCCTGGCGATCTTCGCCGGCGCAGCCAACGCCGCCGCCCCGCTGCGTCCGCCTCAGGGCTACTTCGCACCGATCGAAGCGTTCAAGACCGGCGACTTCAAGAATGACTGCGACGCCATGCCGGCGCCGTACACCGGCTCGCTGCAATTTCGCAGCAAGTACGAAGGTTCGGACAAAGCCCGTTCCACCCTGAATGTGCAATCCGAAAAAGCCTTTCGCGACAGCACCGCCGACATCACCAAGCTGGAAAAAGACACCAGCAAGCGCGTGATGCAGTTCATGCGCGACGGTCGCCCGCAGCAGCTGGAATGCACGCTCAATTGGCTTACGAGCTGGGCCAAGGCGGATGCGTTGATGTCCAAGGACTTCAACCACACCGGTAAGTCCATGCGCAAATGGGCGCTGGGCAGCATGGCTTCGGCCTATGTGCGCCTGAAGTTCTCCGACTCGCACCCGCTGGCCAACCACCAGCAGGAATCGCAGTTGATCGAAGCCTGGTTCAGCAAAATGGCCGATCAGGTCGTCAGCGATTGGGACAACCTGCCGCTGGAAAAAACCAACAACCACTCTTACTGGGCCGCCTGGTCGGTGATGGCCACGTCCGTCGCCGTCAACCGCCGTGACCTGTTTGATTGGGCGGTGAAGGAATACAAGGTCGGCGCCAACCAGGTCGATGACCAGGGCTTTTTGCCGAATGAATTGAAGCGCCAGCAACGGGCTTTGTCGTACCACAACTACGCACTGCCGCCGCTGTCGATGATCGCCAGTTTTGCCTTGGTCAACGGTGTGGATCTGCGCCAGGAAAACAACGGCGCGTTGAAACGCCTGGGCGACAAAGTGCTGGCCGGGGTCAAAGACCCGGAGATCTTCGAGAAGAAGAACGGCAAAGAGCAGGACATGAAGGACCTCAAGGAGGACATGAAATTCGCCTGGCTTGAGCCCTTCTGCACCCTCTACACCTGCGCCCCGGATGTGATCGAGCGCAAGCACGGCATGCAGCCGTTCAAGACCTTCCGGCTGGGCGGTGACCTGACCAAGGTCTACGACCCGACGCATGAAAAAGGCAACAAAGGCAACTGATACACAGCTCCCACACCTGGACTCGGTCCAAAAGTGGGCGCTGGCTTTATGTGGGAGCTGGCTTGCCTGCGATGCAGACACCTCGGTGATTCAGACAAATCGAGTTGATCCCATCGCGGGCAAGCCCGGCTCCCACACAAGCCAGCTCCCACACTGAAACGTGTACACCCTCCCGAATTTGATGGGGGGTTTGGGGGGGCCGTTGGCCCTTGACTGTCTGTTAAACATGGAGAGATCGGGATGGTTTTCTCGTCCAATGTGTTCCTGTTTCTGTTCTTGCCGATCTTTCTCGGCTTGTATTACTGGAGCGGGCAACGCTATCGCAACCTGCTGCTGCTACTGGCCAGCTATGTGTTCTACGCCTGGTGGCGAGTGGACTTCCTGGCGCTGTTCGCCGCCGTCACGCTGTGGAATTACTGGATCGGCCTCAAGGTCGGTGCGGCCGGCGTGCGCACCAAGCCGGCTCAACGCTGGCTGCTGCTCGGCGTGGCAGTCGACCTGTGCATCCTCGGCTACTTCAAGTACGCCAACTTCGGCGTCGACAGCATCAACGTGATGATGAAGTCGGCGGGCCTGGAGCCGTTCATTCTCACCCACGTGCTGTTGCCGATCGGGATCTCGTTCTACATCTTCGAGTCCATCAGCTACATCATCGACGTGTACCGCGGCGACACCCCGGCCACCCGTAACCTCATCGACTTTGCGGCGTTCGTGGCGATCTTCCCGCACTTGATTGCCGGCCCCGTGTTGCGCTTTCGCGACCTGGCCGACCAGTTCAACAACCGCACGCACACCCTCGACAAATTCTCCGAGGGCTGCACGCGGTTCATGCAGGGTTTCATCAAGAAAGTCTTCATCGCCGACACCCTGGCGGTGGTGGCCGACCATTGCTTTGCCCTGCAAAACCCGACCACGGGCGATGCGTGGCTCGGCGCGCTGGCCTACACCGCGCAACTGTACTTCGACTTCTCCGGCTACAGCGACATGGCCATTGGTTTGGGCTTGATGATGGGTTTCCGCTTCATGGAAAACTTCAAACAGCCATACATCAGCCAGTCGATCACCGAGTTCTGGCGCCGCTGGCACATCAGCTTGTCGACCTGGCTGCGTGACTACCTGTACATCACCCTGGGCGGCAACCGTAAAGGCACGCTGACCACCTACCGCAACCTGTTCCTGACCATGCTGCTCGGTGGCCTGTGGCACGGTGCGAACATCACCTACATCGTGTGGGGCGCCTGGCACGGCATGTGGCTGGCGATTGAAAAAGCCATCGGCCTCAACACCGCGCCGCGCAGTTTCAACGTGGTGCGCTGGGCCTTCACCTTCCTGCTGGTGGTGATGGGCTGGGTGATCTTCCGCTCGGAGAACCTGCACGTCGCCGGCCGTATGTACGGTGCGATGTTCAGCTTTGGCGAGTGGTCACTGTCGGAGCTCAACCGCGCCAACCTCACTGGCCTGCAAGTGGCAACCCTGGTGGTGGCGTACGCAACGCTGGCGTTCTTCGGCCTGCGCGACTTCTACACCAACCGCCCTGCCGAGAAAGCCAAGCCGGCCGACCCGAGCCTGATCAAGGCCGTGCCGGGTGACAACCCGGACAGCATCCACCAGCCAGGTTTCACCGTCGGCCAGGACGCCGCCGTGCAACCGGCTTACTGGACCGCTGACTGGCCACGCTACGCCATGCGCGCTGCGGTGCTGCTGCTGTTTGTGGCATCGATCCTGAAACTGTCGGCGCAGAGTTTCTCGCCGTTCCTTTACTTCCAATTCTGAGGGAGCCGACCATGACCCGTTCATTCCGCGTCCTCTATATCGCGCTGTTCCTACTGGTGCTGCTGGCCCTGGGCGCCTGGTCCATGCGCAGCTTCTTCGGCTTCAGCACCAATGCCGACGCGACGGTGCTCAACGGCCGCTGGACCAAGGCCGTCGAGACCCACTACGACGACCAGTTCCCGATCAAGCGTATCGGCACCAACCTGTGGGCGGCGCTGGACTACAAGCTGTTCAACGAAGGCCGCCCTGGCGTGGTGCTGGGCCGCGATCACTGGCTGTACAGCGACGAGGAGTTCAACCCCGCCGTCAATGAAGACCAGAACCTTGAGGGCAACTACGCGCTGGTCGAAGGCGTACGCCAGAAACTCAAGGCCCAGGGCATTCAATTGGTGATGGCGATTGTGCCGGCCAAGGTGCGCTTGTACCCAGAACACTTGGGCGAAGTGAAACCAGCGAGCATCCACGCCAACCTGTACCAGGACTTCCATGCCCGTGTCGCCGCCGACAAGATCATCGCCCCTGACCTGCTTGGGCCCCTGCAACAGGCCAAGCTGGGCGGCCAGCAAGTGTTCCTGCGTACCGACACCCACTGGACGCCGGACGGCGCCGAAATCGCTGCCAAGCAATTGGCCAAGGTGATTAGCGAAAAGACCCCGCTCAGTGGCGAGCCACAGCGCTTTGTCACCGAAGCTGAAAAGACCGAACCGCACAAAGGCGACCTGCGTCTGTTCCTGCCGCTGGACCCGCTGTTTGAAAACCTGATGCCGCCCAAAGAACCGCTGCAAAAACGCGTGACGCATTTGGCTGAAAACAAAGGCGACGACGCGCTGTTCAGCAACAGCGAAACCCCGGTGGCACTGGTCGGCACCAGCTACAGCGCCAACCCTAACTGGAACTTCGTCGGCGCGCTCAAGCAAGCCTTGCACAGCGATGTCATCAACTACTCCGAAGACGGCCACGGCCCGATTCTGCCGATGCTCAGCTACCTGAAAAGCGACGACTTCAAGAACAGCCCGCCACAGGTGCTGATCTGGGAGTTTCCTGAACGTTATCTGCCCGTCAACAACGAAATCGGTGACGCCGACCCGCAGTGGGTTGCGCAGCTTAAAAAAGCCGGTTCGCGCCAACAGAACATGGCACTGAATACACCCGCTAAACACCAAAAATCCGAGACGCCCGACCGGGCGCAAAACTGAAAGAGAGGTAACTCACATGACTTTCACTACTACTGCGCGTCATCTCGCTAAGACTCTGGCCCTGGCTGCCGGTATGAGCTTGGTATCCCTGTCCGCCTTCGCCGGTGACGCTGCCTTGTACGGCCCTGTCGCACCGAAAGGCTCAAGCTTCGTACGTGTCTACAACGCATCCAACCAAGAAGTGAGCGCCACCGTCGGCGCGACCAACCTGAGCGACGTTGCGCCACTGGCCAGCAGTGACTTCAGCTTCATGCCCGGCGGCGACTACAGCGCCAAGGTCGGCAGCCAGACCGTGCCGGTCAAACTCGCCGCCGACCACTACTACACCCTGGTCAACAGTGGCAGCGGCCAGCCGCAACTGATCGAAGAACCGCCGTTCAAGAACAAGCAGAAATCCCTGGTACGCGTGCAGAACCTCAGCGACAAGGCCCTGACCCTGAAAACCGCCGACGGCAAGACCGACGTGGTCAAGTCGGTGGCCGCCAAAGGCCGTGGCGAGCGTGAAATCAACCCGGTGAAGGTGAGCCTGGCGTTGTATGACGGCGACAAGAAAGTCGGTGATGTGAAGCCGGTTGCGTTGGAACGTGGTGAAGCGGCGGTGCTGTATGTGACCGGTTCTGGTTCGAGCATTTCGCCAGTCTGGGTCAAGCGCCCAGTGTCGACCCGCTGATTAGCTTTTGAAATTGACGCTCCCCCTGTAGGAGCCGGGCTTGCCCGCGATGCTGACACCTCAGTGCATCAGTGACACCGAGGTGATGCCTTCGCGAGCAAGCCCGCTCCCACAGGCTCTGACCCAAATCGATTCAAGGAGAAACATCCATGATCCCAGTAATCCTTTCCGGTGGTAGCGGCTCACGTCTTTGGCCGCTTTCCCGTAAACAGTTCCCGAAGCAATTCCTGGCCCTGACCGGTGAGCACACGCTGTTCCAGCAAACCCTGGAGCGCCTGGTGTTCGAAGGCATGGACTCCCCAATCGTGGTCTGCAACAAGGACCACCGTTTTATCGTTAATGAGCAACTGAGCACGCGTAAGCTTGAGTGCCAGCGCATCCTGATGGAACCGTTCGGGCGCAACACCGCACCGGCCGTGGCCCTGACCGCGATGATGCTGGTCAACGAAGGCCGCGACGAACTGATGCTGGTGCTGCCGGCCGACCACGTGCTCGACGACCAGAAAGCCCTACAGCGCGCCCTGGCCCTGGCCACCGTGGCGGCCGAGCGTGGCGAGATGGTGCTGTTCGGCGTGCCAGCAACCCGTCCGGAAACCGGTTATGGCTACATCAAGTCCACCAACGATTCGCTGCTGCCCGAAGGCGTGAGCCGCGTACAGCAGTTCGTGGAAAAACCCGATGAAAAACGCGCCGTCGAGTTCGTTAAAAGCGGCGGTTACTTCTGGAACAGCGGCATGTTCCTGTTCCGTGCCAGCCGCTTCCTCGAAGAGCTGAAAAAGCACGATCCGGACATCTACGACACGTGCCTGCTGACCCTGGAACGCAGCGAGCAGACCGCCGACACCGTGACCTTCGACGAAGCCACCTTCGCCTGCTGCCCGGACAATTCCATCGACTACGCCGTGATGGAAAAAACCCAGCGCGCCTGCGTGGTGCCGCTGAGTGCGGGTTGGAGCGACGTGGGTTGCTGGGCTTCGTTGTGGGCGGTTAACGACAAAGACGCCAACGGCAACGTCAGCAAAGGCGACGTGGTGATCCAGGACAGCCGCAACTGCATGATCCACGGCAACGGCAAGCTGGTCTCGGTGATCGGCCTGGACAACATCGTGGTGGTGGAAACCAAGGACGCGATGATGATTGCCCACAAGGACAAGGTCCAGGGCGTCAAGCAGATGGTCAGCACCCTCAACGAGCAGGGCCGCAGCGAAACCCAGAACCACTGCGAAGTCTATCGCCCATGGGGTTCCTACGACTCGGTGGACATGGGCGGGCGGTTCCAGGTCAAGCACATCTCGGTAAAACCGGGCGCGTGCCTGTCACTGCAAATGCACCACCACCGCGCCGAACACTGGATCGTTGTCAGCGGCACGGCCGAAGTCACCTGTGACGAGAACGTGTTCCTGCTCTGCGAGAACCAGTCCACCTACATCCCGATCGCCTCGGTGCACCGCCTGCGCAACCCAGGCAAGATTCCGTTGGAGATCATCGAAGTGCAATCGGGCAGCTACTTGGGCGAAGACGATATCGAGCGGTTCGAAGATATCTACGGGCGCTCCACGCCAGTTGAGCGTGGCGTGTCGGTGAAAACTATCGCGCAGTAAAACAGTCGTAAAAGAAGCCCTCACCCAGCCCATTGCGTCCCCTATCCGCAGTGGGTTGGGTGGGGGCTTTTTCTTTCTGTTTACGCTGACTGCGAGGCCATGATTGGCCCCACCCAATACCGGCCAGTGCTATAGGCTCATATTTTTAAGCGCGTTAGACCACTACTAATAATGCGACTGACGGGGTCACGATCAGGACCGCCCCTGTACTTCAAAGGGATGGAGTGCGGTACATCCACATAGAAAATATGCGGATTATCAGGGGTTTGAATCACGTTTAACCCTGACGTATTGATTTCATAGTAGTGCGACATTTTATCCAAGGCATTGCCATGTTTACGTTGTCCAAAAATGGTCTGTGAAATCTGCTTGGTCGGCATATCTCCTGGCGCCAGGTCCGTAAAGTAATGCCTGCCCCGGCCTCGGGGCAGATCAACACCTCTGAAGTCCTTACCTGACGAAGAAAGCATGTAATCGACGTTGATCGTGTCATGCGCCTTACGGCTGGTGTAGTGATAAAAAATATTTTTCCCTTTGACGGGTGGTTCCATCAGCGCCTTTTCGCCCGGAAAACTTTCAGGCACATTAGGCCGCTTAAAGGCAGGTTGACCGTTTGCCGCGCTACTGGAGCCGGAGCTGCCTGAAGAACTGCCCTGGCCCGCCGCACGTTTGGTCCCTTGGGACGTCACCGTAGGATTGGGAGCGCCTCCCGGCAATTGGCTCGATCGCCATTGACCGTTTCCGGCGCCCTGCAAAAACGCCTGTATTCTATAAATTTTTGGCGTAGTCAAGGGCAGGCTGGGGTCTACGATGGCAACGCGTTGATCCCGTGCATGGAAGGCCGAATCAATCTGGTACACCCTTTCAACCATGGTTTTGTCGGTAAAGCGCACGTACCAATTGTCGCCGACGTTGTAGGTGCCGTCTGGCCGCAAAGGGCGGCCTTTGATGACGTCATCCGACACGGCGACGGCGCTCAGGTCGAGCTGTGGGCCCGCAGTCGTCTTGGGCGTCGGGACGATGCCTGTAGAGGGCTGCAGGACCACCGGGTTTTTGAATACCGGCCGCAACGGTGCGGCACGAAGGGTGGGGATACCCGATGCGGTCACGGAAAAATCAGAATAGAGCGCACGCGCCACGCCCGGGTTTTTGATCAGCCTCGGCAGGATTCGAGTACCGGCGCGCAAAGCCGTCACGCCGGCCTTGCCTAAGCGAACGCCCATAGACACGCCTTTGCCAATAACTGGCAACAAGTCCATAAAGATCAAGGCCACTTCAACGCCAAACAAGGCTTTGTTGGTTTTCGATTGAGCCGCGACCTCTGCGCTGCTGACCGATTGGTGGTCCGCTTGGTCGATGACCAACGCTACTTTCTGCTTGTACAGTTCATCCTGAAAATTGCCATTAATGGGCGTGAGTGTGATGGGATCTTTCGTCAATTTGAGTATATTGACGAGCGCACCAACGGTGCGGCCTGGGCTTTTAGTCACATCGAGCGCGTATTCCTTGACCGCCCTGCCCGCCTTAACCACATCATCTTTACTAACCGGTGTTTTTCTACTCGCGGTGTAGAGCTTCCACTCTTTTTTATCCATCAAGGCATTCAGGGCACTCATATCGGCCACTTCGCGAATAGAAATACCGTCGGGTGCATCTGGCGTGTGCAGCACCAACTGCGGGTCAGTGGTATTGCCAATTACCATGACGCCCTGAACCGGCAAACCACGTTGGACAAGGGTATTGGCGACAATGTTTTTTCCATCAACCTGAGGTCGGTTGGCCGGGTCAGGATAATCAAGAACAGCCGCAAGCCACTGCGCCCCCCGTTTGCTGCTGGTGTCTTGGGTAGCCTGTGCCTTATAGGTGTCCGGGTTGAGTGCAGAGACAAACGCCTCTTTATCCAAACTGTCGCTCACGTTGGCTTTCCACGCTTTACGCAGCTCGCCTGCAGCCCCCGACTCGGCGTCCGTAGCCAACTCCTTTTTAAGCAGTTGAGTATACGCGCCTCCCACATCAACGGTATTGACCACACCCCTGAGCTGCGAGTCCTCCAGGACCACCTGCTTACCGTCATCTCCCAGGATGGGCTGGCCGTGAATATCGATCAGCGGCAGTTTGTAAACGGCTTGGGCGAAACGACCTCTCTGGAGCTCCGGAAATTCGCTGGGGTTTTTCAGCGCCAGATCCGTCAGCGACACTTCGTGGTTTCGGACACTGACCGTATTAGAACTACTGGACCCGCCACCGTGAAGATTAGACCTGACTTGCACCTGCACCATTAGCTTGTCCGCATCCACCTGCGCGGAGGGGTACAGCGTTTTGATGGCTTTGTTCATCTGATCTCGGGAAAAGACGCCCAAGGGCGGAATTTTTTCAAGCAACGGTGTCAGTGCCCGCCTGCTGTTTGCCTCGGAAAGCTCCAGGACATCAAACAGTTCGTTTTGCGCAGGGTTCAGGTTTTTCAGCCACTCAGGCGCCAACTTATCGGCCAGCTTTTCATCCCGCGCCGCCATGGCATTATCGCCACTGAGCAAGTACGACCAGTCAGCGGCATCATCGACTGTCTGCAATGCCTTTGGATCGTCCGCTAGTCGGGCAAAAGCCCCTTTGACTTCCTCTTGCTGGCGCTTGAGCATCCAGGGTATCCCCTCCGCCAGCACATCCCCCGTCAAGGGTTCAGCGCTCAACGTCACATCGTTACCAGAAGGGGGCTCCGGCCTGTTTTGCAACGACAATGGCAGCGTTTGCAGCAACAGTTCAGCACTGGCTCCGCCCGCATCAATGCGCTGTGCAACCGCCTGGCGTGCCTGAGCTGGGGTCGCGAACTCTTCGAGCCCTTCGCCGGGGGTGTAGAGTACGACCGGCCCATTAGCATCATCGAGTGGCAGGGTCCGCCCGTTCGTCCAGGTGGGTGGCGTAGCGTGGGAACCATCGGTGCTGGTGATGAGGAAGCTGCCCGCCATCAACGCACCCCGCTCAGTACCGTCATCGATGGTCAGCGGGTAGACACCAGGGCGTGCACCATTAGGAAAGGCTTGTTCCCGTTCGGCCAGCGTTGGGTATTGCAGCGCGACGTCGATCAATCGCTTGCTCGCATTGCTCATTGTTCCATCGCTGACGCGCAACGCGGCCAGGGTCGACAGTTGCTGCTTGTGCAAGGTCAACACATGGTTTTGAGGAGACTCCACAACGTCGGGATCTCGCAACGTCGGGCGGGGGGTTGTCCAAAATGCCTGAAGGGCCTGCGCAAATTGCGTGACAACGCGCTGGGCAAGCTCATCCAGCGAGAATTTCGTTGCGACTGAGGCCCTCGTATAGGTAGCCGTGCTTGGGGCGAATACATCGGAACGCACAGCGCTGTCGTCTTCGACCTTCTTGTCAGGACTGGCCAGGCGTGCCGCAACCTTTCGGTTCAAGGCGTCCAGCAGCGGTTCCGAAGACAGCGTTTTCACGCTGCCATCGCGCAGTGTGGTCCGTTGCTCGAAGGTCAGGTCTTCTGGCTTCAGGTTCGGCCGGCCCGCCAACATTTGGGCCAGTTGCTGGTTCAGGAAATCTTGAAATTTCGGTTGCTGACTGTGCAAACGTTGCATGTCATGGGTTAGGTTGCGGTGCTGATAGTTGAATGCTTCCTGATTGCTGACATTGAATTGACTGACCAGTTGAGGGTACTGCACCTTGACCGGTGGTATTGCGGGGGAAGTGGGTAGAGGAATGCCCCCAGGCGCGTAGGTCAAAACAGGTGGAGAAGGCGCCAGCCTGTGTAAATTATTGGCAAGGGGGGCTTCGATTTCGTTTGAATCGTCGTGAGCGTGCGGGGTGATAAGGCGAGACGAATTTTGAGTGGATTGCAGCATAAAAGAGCCTTAATTGGAGGAATGGATGTCATCGCTACGCTCCCTGTAGGTCGCCAGATAAGTGACGGTTCAATGCGTGACTGTTCCCTCGCAAATGTAAGACGAAGTACCCTGGTACTATCAGCCAGCACCTGATGCCCTTGTAGGCACACTTGCGTAAAGTCCGTTCACTCCCCTTCCTCCTGGGACATGTACATAGGCAACCGCGCCCGACGACGGGTAGGATGGTTCATCCATTCGCGAGGCTGCCCCCATGTTCTTCGGCGTTCTTCTGATCATCACCTGGCTGATCCTGCTGCTGCGCTACCCCGCCAAGGCCTTGCCGGTATCCCTTGCCGCCGCCGTCGGCCTGGGCTTTGTGGCGATTTGGGTGGTGTGGCTGGACAACCGCGAAGCCTCACAACTGTCGCGCCTGGAACTGCGCATCAGCTATGCACCGCAGGAATGCCCGGCTGATCGCCCACTTAAACTGATCCTGAATAACGGCAACGACGTACCGCTGACCGAGCTGCGCTGGCGCGTCGCGGCTTATGCGCCAAGCGACTCGGTCAACCTGGCCGACAACGTCTACGCTGCACCACGCTACCGCGGCCCAGGCGAGCTGCAGGCCGGCGCTACTTGGGACGACTGCCTGCCGACGCCACCGCTGCGCCCTGGCTACCGCCCGCAAACCCTGGAATTTCGCGCCGAGCACCTGCAAGGCAGCTTCTCGGACTGACAAAGGATTGATCCATGCCCAACGTACTGATCACTGGTTGCTCCAGCGGCATTGGCCGCGCCCTGGCTGATGCGTTCAAGTCCGCAGGCTTCGACGTGTGGGCCAGCGCGCGCCGCGAAGACGACGTCGCCGCCCTCGCCGCCGCCGGCTTCAACGCGGTGAAGCTGGACGTCAACGACAGCGCCGCCTTGCAGCACCTGGCCGAGCAGTGGGGCGAGCTGGATGTGTTGATCAACAACGCCGGCTACGGCGCCATGGGCCCGCTGCTCGACGGCGGCACCGAGGCGATGCAGCGCCAGTTCGAGACCAATGTGTTTTCCATCGTCGGCGTCACCCAGGCGCTGTTTGCGGCGCTGCGGCGCAGCAAAGGCCTGGTGGTGAATATCGGCAGCGTTTCCGGGGTGCTGGTCACGCCGTTTGCCGGGGCTTATTGCGCGTCGAAAGCGGCGGTGCACGCATTGAGCGATGCCTTGCGCATGGAGCTGGCACCGTTTGGTGTGCGGGTATTGGAAGTACAGCCGGGGGCCATCGATACGCGTTTCGCGAAAAACGCCGGAGCCCAGGCTGAGCTGTTGATCAACGAAAAATCGCCCTGGTGGCCGTTGCGCGAAGGCATTCGCGCGCGCTCCCAGGCCTCGCAGAACAACCCGACCTCAGCCGAGCAATTCGCGGCGCAGGTGTTGAAGGCTGTGCAACAGCCCACGCCGCCACGGCTGCTGCGTGCGGGCAATGGCAGCCGCGCGCTGCCGTTGATGGCAGCCTTGTTGCCCAAGGCATTGCTGGAGACGGTGTTGAAGAAGCGCTTTGGGCTGACGGGTTCACTCTAACCCTTCATAAAATCAATAAACGCCCGCACCTTCAGCGGTAAATGCCGGGTGTCCGGGTACATCGCGTAGATCCCCTGCGGCGCAAAGCGATGGTCGGCCAGTAACCGCACCAGCCGCCCCGCGTCCAGATCCTCCTGCACCAGCCACTGCGGCAGCACCGCCACGCCGTGGCCGCGCACGGCGAACGCTTGAAGCACGGCGGCGCTGTCGGCCACCAGCGCCGTAGGGCCGGGGCGGTATTGATGCTCGCCACCGGCCGGGTCGGTCACGCTCAGTTCGGTTAAACGGCCATGGCCCAGTTTGGGCACCTGCTCCAACTCATCCAACGTTTGCACCCCGGCAAACTCGGGCGCCGACACCGCAAACACTTCGAAGGTCGACAACTGCACTGCGCGGTGGTTGGAGTCCAGCAGGCGGCCCAACCGAATCGCCACGTCAAAGCGTTCCGAGATCAAATCGGCGTGGGTGGAGGATGTGGATAAGTGAATGTTCAGATCCGGGTGCAAGCGGCGGAAGGCTTCCACCGCCGGGGCGACCACGGCCAGCGCGTACTCCACGGTGGTGGTGATGCGCAGCGTGCCTTTGAGCTGGGCGTGTTCGGAGCGCGCTTCTTCTACCGCCAGTCGCGCTTCTTCGAGCATGCGCGTGCAACGCAGGTAGAAGCGTTCGCCGGCATCGGTCAGCGCCAGTTGGCGGGTGTTGCGGGTCAGCAAAGTGACACCCAGTTCCGCTTCCAGGCGCTTGAGGTTGAAGCTGACTACGGCGCGGGTCTGGCCCAGCATATCCGCCGCAGCGGTGAGCGAACCGGCTTCTACTACAGCCTTGAAGGTGTCGAATCGGTCCAGGCTGACCATCGGCCGCGCCCTCCTTTGTCAAAATATTTTTGACAAACTAACAGGCAAACCGGCGTATCCCAAACCCTGCAGGCGGCCTACCCTGCCCGCTTCACTCGCAGGATCGCGTTCATGACCTACCGCTCGAAAGTCGCCTGGATCTTCTTACTCGGCTTCGCCCTGGACCTGGTGAACATGTTTGTCGCCACGGTCGCCTACCCGGACATCGCCCGCGAGCTGCATGCCTCAGTGACGCAACTGGCCTGGATCAGCAACGCCTACATGCTGGGGCTGACCGTGATCATCCCTTTGAGTGTGTGGCTGGCGGCGATACTGGGTGAACGCACGCTGATCGCGGCGAGCCTGCTGTTATTCGCGGGGGCTTCGGTGATGGTCGGCCAGGCGGGTTCAATCGAAACGTTGATTGGCTGGCGCGCGCTGCAAGGCTTGGGCGGTGGTTTGCTGATTCCCGTGGGGCAAGCCATGGCTTACCGGCATTACCCGGCGGCAGAACGCAGCCAACTCACGGCGCGGGTGATGTCGGTAGCCCTGCTGGTACCGGCGCTGTCCCCGGCGTTGGGCGGGCTGATCGTCGACAGCGTGTCATGGCGCTGGATCTTCTACGCCAACCTACCGCTGGCGTTGCTCACGCTGCTGCTGGCACTGCTGTGGATAAAACCTGACGCGCCGGCAACGGTGCGCCCGGCCTTGGCCCTGGGCAGTATTTTCAAACAGATCCGCAGCCCGATGCTGCGCGTGGCGATGCTGGTCTATCTGTTCATCCCCGGCGTATTTATCGGCACCAGCCTGATCGCCATCCTCTACCTGCGAGGCCTGGGCTACGACGCCACACGCACCGGCGCGCTGATGTTGCCGTGGGCGCTGGCGTCGGCGCTGGCGATTTTCCTGAGCAAAAAACTGTTCAACCGCAGCGGCCCCAAACCCTTGCTGCTGGCGGGCATGGCCCTGCAATGTGTCGGCATTCTGCTGCTGACAAAACCCGAACCGGCCTTGGTTATTCTGGCCTATACGTTGATGGGCCTGGGCGGCAGCCTGTGCAGCAGCACCGCACAGACCCTGGCGTTTCTCGACATACCCGCCGAGCGCATGGGCCATGCCAGCGCCCTGTGGAACATCAATCGGCAAGTCAGCTTCTGCCTGGGCGCTGCCGCCCTCAGTGCGTTGTTGTCGGCCTTGGATTCCTTTGCCATAACCTTCACGATGGCCGCAGCCCTGACACTGTTGCCCCTTTTTGCTGTGTTGCGCCTGGATGCGTCCAGGGTACGCACACTGCTTCACCCTGCCAGCGAGTCCCAGCAATGATTGATTACAGCGATTTTTTTGAGGAAGTGATCC
Organism: Pseudomonas sp. D47; assembly: GCF_045447305.1. Taxonomy (NCBI): domain Bacteria; kingdom Pseudomonadati; phylum Pseudomonadota; class Gammaproteobacteria; order Pseudomonadales; family Pseudomonadaceae; genus Pseudomonas; species Pseudomonas sp. D47. The sequence continues at coordinate 32,924 of NZ_JBJGXU010000021.1, forward strand.
AGACCCACGTCGAGATCGAACAATGGTTTGCCGGCGTTGCGCCCCAGGAAACTCTGGAAACCTTGCTTGCGCGGTTCTCACCTGAATTCAGCATGGTCGCGCCCGCCACGGGGACGAGGGTGAATGCAGCCGGCGTTAAAGCGCTGTTCACACGTTTGGGCGGCATGCGCCCGGGGTTGAAGATCACCTTGAGCGAAATGGCCGGTATTGACCGGCATGCACGCGGCGCGACGGTGACTTACCGCGAGCATCAGGTTGACGACAGCGGCACGCAAACCGATCGCCGCGCCACCGTGGTGTTTGAAAAGCAGGCCAGCGGCGCGCTGTTGTGGCGCCATTTGCACGAAACCTTCATCAAGGCCTGACGCGGTCAAAAAAATGTGGGAGCTGGCTTGCCTGCGATAGCGGTGGGTCAACTGCACATCCTTCAACTGACAGTCCCCCATCGCAGCATAGGTATCTACACATCTTTTTATGGGTTGGATTCTTTGGTTGTCGCGGGGGCGCGGGGTACATATCCGTTATTTGGGCAACGGCTGCGTAGGGTTCCGCTCTTACAGCGGGTCACTTTTGGAAAAGAGCCCCAAAAGTAACCAAAAGGGCTCTTGCCCCACCACTCAGCACCTCGCTCACGCTTCGGTGTGCCCTCACTCCGGCTTTGGAGCGGGGGCCGCCGCCATGGGCCATCCTTGGCCCATGGCGGCGGCCCACGGATTCAAGCCGGAGTGAGGGCATGCCGAGCCTAGGCGAGGCAACGAGTGGTGGGGCGAGGACTTTTTGGTTACTTTTTGGTCCTTCAAAAAGTGACCCGCTGTAAGAGCGGAACCCTAAGCAGCCGTTACCGCAGCAACGGATATGTACTCATATCTACCTAAAAAACCCGTCAAAAGCTTAGCGCAACAAAAAAAGTTGCGTAGATACCCATGACTATCGCAGGCAAGCCAGCTCCCACATTCAGTTTTGCGTCGGGTTGACGATGACGGTGCAAGTAATCCCCGCCGCCAGCAGCACGCCTTCAGGCACTTCATCAATGTGAATCCGCACCGGCACGCGCTGGGCCAGGCGCACCCAGTTGAAGGTCGGGTTCACATCGGCGATCAGTTCGCGACTCTCCGGGTTGTCACGGTCGTAGATGCCGCGCGAGATGCTTTCCACGTGGCCCTTGAGCGTCTCGCCACTCATCAGTTGCATATCGGCCTTGTCACCAACTTTGACGTGGGGCAACTTGGTCTCTTCAAAGAAGCCATATACCCAGAACGAGTTCATATCGACCACGGCCATCTTGGCTTCGCCGATGCGCGCGTAATCGCCGCGGTGCACGTTGAGGTTGGTGACGTAGCCGTCCACCGCCGCCACCACCTGGGTGCGCCTGAGGTTGAGTTCGGCCGCTTCCAGTTGCGCCAGCGCATGCTGGTAATCAGCCAGGGCCGAGTCGGCGATGTTGCTGGCATCGTCGCGGTTTTCCTTGGAAATCACCAGGGCGTCGAGGTCGGCGCGGCGGTGGGCGTTGACCTTGCGCATCTCCCAGGTGGCTTTGCGCGAGGCGACCAGCGATTGCGCCTGCTTGACCGCGATGCGGTAGTGCTCGGGGTCGATCTGCATCAGCAGATCGCCCCTTTTCACCAACTGGTTATCACGCACCGGCACATCCACCACTTCGCCGGTGACGTCGGCCGCCACGTTGATGATGTCGGCGCGCACGCGGCCGTCGCGGGTCCACGGCGTTTCCATGTAGTGCACCCACAACGTGCGGCCAATCCAGATCGCCAAAGCCAATACCAGCAAGGTCGCGAGCAGGCTGAAAAACTTTTTCATCGGGGCATTCTCAACGGTAGACGGTCAGCGCCAGGGCGCCGAACAAGCAAACGAACAGGCTCAGACGCAGCAACGCCGGGTGCCAGAAAAACCGGTACAGGTCCAACCCGGCCAGGAAGCGGTCCAAGGCCCAGGCCAGCCCGGCGGCGATAAAAAACATCAGGGTCATGGTCGGCATGTAGACGCCGTGGAATGCGATTTCACGAGGCATGCGGGGCTCCTTTAAGGGCCGCCAGGGGTGATTGCGGGTCCAGCAACGAGGTGCGGATAAAGTGCAGGTAGCTTTTCACCCGGCGCAGGGCCGAGGTGTCGAAGTGCGGGGCGAAGGGTTCATCGGTGGCCTGCACGCGGCTGATCGCATGGTCGACGGCAATCAGGCCGCGCTCCAGGTTGCTCGCGCTCGGTTGCAGGAACAGCCGCACCAGCGAGCGGCCCATCACGCGGATCGCCTGGCGCCAGGGTTGGGACTCGGCATACGCCGGGTGCACCGGCAAAATCGCCTGCTCCTTGCGCAACTCGATAATCGCGTGGCCGACTTCCAGCACCACGAACATCCAGCGCAGCAGGTCGCGCTGCACGTGCGGCTGGCCGACGGCGAGGCCGTAGGCCTGGTGCAGCAGGTCGCGGGTGCGGCTTTCGAAACTTGACGCCAGGCCCTTGAGCTTGCCGCTGATCGCGTACACCACTTGCTCACGCAGGTCCTGTTCCAGGCGGCGCCATAACCAGCGGCTGTTTGGCGGCAGGATAATCGCGCCCGCCGCCGCACACACCAACATGCCGATGACCATGGCGATGTAGTCGTTGATAAAGGTGTAGGGGTTGTAGACCGTGAGGTTGTCCGGCACCGAACCGGTGCTGAAGAAAATCAACAGGCCCACACCGACGCCGGCGTACTGCGGACGTGAGGCGAGGAAGGCGCCGAAGATGATCACCGGCGCAAGCATTACGCACAGCAGCGGGAAGCCGTCGATCCAGGGGAACACGAAGAACATTTCGACGAAGCCCACCAGCGCACCGATCAACGTGCCGCAGGCCATCTGGAAGGCCATGCGTTTGGGGTTGGGCGTGGCGGCGGACAAGCCAACGGTGGCGGCGGCGATCAGGGTCATGGTCGCGCCGCTGGGCCAGGCGGTGGCGACCCAGTAACTGCCCAGCACAATCAGAATAAACGACGCGCGAATCCCCGAAGCGGCGCAGGCCAGCCAGTTGGTTTTCGGCGTGTAGACTTCGTCCCACTGCTCGCGCGCATGGGTGTGATCGGCCAGCGATGCGTGGGTTTGCGCGTAGTTGTGCAGGTCGTCGACGAAGCGGTACAGCAGCTCGTAGGCGGTATGGAAATCCAGCTGCTCGGCCTCGCTCGGGTTACCCTCCTGGAAGGTCGCACGCAGGCTGCGCACCTTGGCGGGCAGGCCATCTTTATAGGCACTCAGTTGATTGACCAAGCGCCCAGCGTCGGGGCTGGTCAGGGCGCGGCCGGAGAAACCATCAAGCACTTCGGCCAGGTCTTGCAGGCCCGGCTTGATCGCGGCGACCACGTGATCCGCCGCATCCGTGCGCAACCGCTCAAGCAACTGGTGCAAGGCGTTGAAGCGCGTGGTGATGCTCATGAATTCGCTGTTGAGGCGACTGAGCCGGCCATTCCTTCGGCGCATATGCGGGTCTTCAAACACGGTGACGCTGCGCAGCCCTTCCAGGCCCACGGCTTCGGCGATAAAGCGCACGTTGCTGGCCTCGAACCCTTCGCGCTGGCTACGCCCACGCAAGCCGTCGGTGACGAACAATGCGAACACGCCAAAGCGTTGATACAAGGCATTGCGCATGGCGGCGCTGCTGGTTTGCGGCAGGATCGCGGCGCTGACCACGGTGGAGCAGAGAATCCCCAGTGAAATTTCCAGCACCCGCCACACCGCCGCCATAAAGGCGCCGTCCGGGTGCGCCAGGGCCGGTAAACCGACCATCGCCGCCGTGTAGCCGGCCAACACAAACCCATAGGCGCGAAAGTTGCGATTACGCGTCGCGCCTGCGGTGCAAATGCCCACCCAGATCGCCAGTGCGCCGAGGAACAGTTCGGTGTTCTGAGCAAACAAGGCGATCAACAAGACCATCACCGCCGACCCCGCCAAGGTGCCGAGGAAGCGGTAAAAACTCTTGGCGAACACCTGGCCGCTCTGCGGTTGCATCACGATAAACACGGTGATCATCGCGGTGCGCGGTTGCGGCAGTTCCAGGCGCATCGCTAGCCACAGCGTGAGGAACGCGGCGATCAGCACCTTGAAGATGTACACCCAGGTCACGCCATCGCTGCGTGCCCAGTCGAAAAAACCACGGCGCCACTCCAAGGAGTGCAACCAGCGCAGCGGTGCAGGCAAGGGCGTCATTAAAGGCTACTCAGTGATCAAACACGGCCAGTGCCGCCGGGGTTTTGCTCGGGAGGGTCTTGGCGTGTTGCGGTACATCGTCGCCGGCACCGAGTCCGCCGCCGAGGGCGGTGACCAGCTCGGCATGCGCACTCAAGCGCGCGGCCTGCACCTGTTGCTCGACCTGTTGCTGGCGAAACAGCAGGGTCTGGGCGTTCAACACGTTCACGTAATCGGTGAGGCCGCGCTGGTAGGCGATCATCGCGATGTCGTAGGTTTTCTGCGCCGAGGCCACCGATTGCGCGGCGAAGCTCGACTGCTTGTCCATGGATTCGCGGCGGATCAACTGGTCGCTGATGCCCTTGAGCGCGTTGACCAGGGTCTGGTTGTACTTGGCCACAGCGATGTCATAACCGGCGCTGGCTTCGCCCAATTCTCCACGCAAACGGCCGCCCTCGAAGATCGGCAAGGTGATCGCCGGGCCGACGTTGTAGTTGAATTTCTTGCCCGCCAGAAACGCCAGCATGCCGCCGCCGGTGGCCATATAGCCAAGGCTGCCGACCAGGTCAACATTGGGGTAGAAACCGGCGTGGGCCACATCGATGCCTCGGGCCTGTGCGGCGACCTGCCAACGGCTGGCAACCACGTCCGGGCGTTGGCCGAGCAATTGCGCCGGCAAGCTCGACGGCAATTTCAGCGGGGCGGCCAGGGACAAACTCGGGCGTTGCAGTTGCGCGCCTTCACCCGGGCCCTTGCCCGCTAAAGCAGCCAGCTGGTTACGGCTCAGGGCGATTTCTTCGTCCAAGGCGTCGAGCTGGCGATGGGTCTCTGGCAACGGCGTTTCGGCCTGGCTCACGTCGAAGTGGGTGCCGATCCCGGCGTCCAGGCGTTTGTTGGCCAGGTCGAGAATCTGCTGTTGCTGGGCCAAGGTCGCGGCGGCGATATCACGGTTGGCGTAATGCAGCGACAGCTGGATATAGGCGCGCACCACGTTGTTTTGCAGTTCGAGCTGGGCCTGGCGCGCTTCGGCGGTGCTCATATGCGCCAGGTCGACGGCGCGTTCGGTGGCATTGCTTTCGCGGCCCCAGAGGTCGAGGGCGTAGCTCAGGCCCAGGGACGAATTATTGTCCCAGGTGTTGGCGCCACTCAGTTCGCCCGGGCCGTAGAACTGATCTTTGGGCCAGTTGTGGCGCTTGAGGGTGGTGTCACTGTTGATCTGCAACGACTCGGCCGACTCGGCAATCCCGGCCATGGCCCGCGCCTCACGCACCCGCGCGGCGGCCATGGCCAGGCTCGGGCTGTTTTGCGTGGCGAGTTGAACCCAACGATTGAGTTGCGGGTCACCGTAGGCTTGCCACCATTGCGTGGTGGGCCAGTGGGCGTCTTGGGCGGCGCTTTGGATGGCTTCGTCGGTGGCCAGGTTATTGGCGTTTAGGGCCTGGCCTTGGGGGGCGATTCCTCCGGTTCCGATGCAGCCGCTGATTGCTAACGATAAGGCGCAAACACTGAGAGCCTGCTGCCCTCTGTTGATGAGAGCCTTCAGCTCTAGGTTAATAAGAGTCTTCGGCTCTCTGCTGATGCGACGCGGCACGGCAAGCGTATTCCTGAGGTGGTGTTGCGGGAGAGGTGGCGCAATTCTAGGGGGCGCGATGGAGGACGATAAGCTGGCATTCCTGTGAATCTTTATTACCGTTCAGGCGATAATCCGTTGGTAGGGATCACTGAACGGCGTAACTTTCTGTCACAATTTGTTATCTCCCCTGAGAACACTCCATGGACACTTTGCAAAACATGCGCGCTTTCAGTTGCGTGGCCGAAGCTGGCAGCTTCACCGCCGCCGCCGGGCAACTGGACACCACCACTGCCAACGTCTCGCGCGCGGTCTCCAACCTTGAGGCCCATCTGCAAACCCGCTTGCTCAACCGCACCACCCGACGCATCGCGCTGACCGAAGCCGGCAAACGTTATTTGCTGCGCTGCGAGCAGATCCTCGCCTATGTCGAGGAAGCCGAGGCCGAAGCCAGCGATGCACACGCACGCCCCGCCGGGCAGTTGAAAGTGCACACCATGACCGGCATCGGCCAGCATTTCGTCATCGACGCGATTGCCCGCTACCGCCGTACCCACCCCGACGTGACTTTCGACCTAACCCTGGCCAACCGCGTGCCGGACCTGCTCGATGAGGGTTATGACGTGTCCATCGTGCTAGCCAGCGAACTGCCCGACTCGGGTTTCGTGTCTCAGCGCCTAGGTATCACCTACAGCATCGCCTGTGCCTCGCCGGATTACGTCAAGGCCAAGGGGTGTGCGCAGCGGCCGCAGGACTTGCTCAACCACGCCTGCCTGCGGTTGGTGAGCCCGGTGATCCAGCTGGATAAATGGACCTTCAACGGGCCTGAAGGCCAGGAAAGTGTGGCGATCAACACTTCACCGTTTCTGGTGAATTCGGCCGACGCGATGAAAACCGCGATTACCAGTGGTATGGGCGTCGGCCTGTTGCCGGTGTATGCCGCCATCGAAGGCCTGCGCAATGGCACCTTGGTGCGGGTGATGCCGACCTATCGCTCGCAAGAGCTGAACCTGTACGCCATCTACCCGTCGCGCCAGTATCTGGATGCGAAGATCAAGACGTGGGTGGAATACCTGCGTGGGTCGTTGCCGGAGATTCTGGCGGCGCATCAGGCCGAGTTGGTGGCGTATGAATTGAGCGGCAGCCTGAGTGGGGCGCGGTTGGCGAACTGATTTTGGATTGCTACCCCACAACCACCATCAATTTACTGTGAGAGCTGGCTTGCCTGCGATAGCGGCGGGCCAACTGCAGATGTATCACTGACAGATTGCTATCGCAGGCAAGCCAGCCACCCGTTAAAGGGTCGCCCTGACAATTGTCGGCAGGAATGTTAGCGTGCTTACCATTCTTCCGTAGTCGATGAGCCCGCCTGCAATGAAAAAGACCGTCCTCGCCTTCAGCCGCATCACCCCGCACATGATCGAGCGCCTGCAACAGGATTTCGAGGTGATCGCCCCCAACCCCAAGCTGGGCGATATCAACGCTCAATTCAATGAAGCCCTGCCCCACGCGCACGGCCTGATCGGCGTAGGCCGCAAGCTCGGCCGCGCACAGCTCGAAGGCGCAAGCAAACTGGAAGCGGTCTCCAGCGTGTCGGTAGGCTACGACAACTACGACGTGCCGTACTTCAACGAGCGCGGGATCATGCTCACCAACACTCCCGATGTGCTCACCGAAAGCACCGCCGACCTGGCCTTCGCCCTGCTGATGAGCAGCGCACGTCGCGTAGCCGAACTGGACGCCTGGACCAAGGCCGGCCAGTGGAAAGCCAGCGTTGGCGCACCATTGTTCGGTTGCGATGTACACGGCAAAACCCTCGGCATCGTTGGCATGGGCAACATCGGCGCGGCCATCGCCCGTCGCGGGCGCCTGGGTTTCAATATGCCGATCCTCTACAGCGGCAACAGCCGCAAGACCGCGCTGGAACAGGAACTGGGCGCGCAATTTCGCAGCCTCGACCAGTTGCTGGCCGAGTCGGACTTCGTCTGCCTGGTGGTGCCATTGAGCGACAAGACCCGCCACTTGATCAGCACCCGCGAGCTGGGCCTGATGAAATCCAGCGCTATCCTGATCAATATCTCCCGTGGCCCGGTGGTGGACGAGCCGGCGCTGATCGAAGCCCTGCAAACCCAGAAAATTCGTGGCGCCGGGCTGGACGTGTATGAGCAGGAACCGCTGGCTGAATCGCCGTTGTTCCAGCTGAGCAACGCCGTGACCCTGCCGCACATCGGCTCGGCCACCCACGAAACCCGAGAAGCCATGGCCAACCGCGCCCTGGACAACCTGCGCAGTGCCTTGCTGGGTCAGCGCCCGCAGGACTTGGTGAACCCACAGGTATGGAAGGGCTGACACACTCCCCCACACAAATCCGGTTAAAGCCTGGCGCGCCCAAGTCGATAACCCTCTATAGATCGTCATCCCTGATCCACAGAAGGTTTTTATGTCCACCACCAAAGCCCGCGCAGATTCACTCTCGCTTCTGCTCTTTACCTTGCGCAGCGGCAAGCTGATGGCGATCAACCTGCTGAAAGTCAGTGAAATCATCCCCTGCCCGCCGCTGACCAAGCTGCCCGAGTCTCACCCTCACGTTAAGGGCATCGCCACGCTGCGCGGTGCTTCGCTGTCGGTGATCGACCTGAGCCGAGCCCTGGGCGAAATGCCCCTGGCAGACCCGAATGGCGGCTGCCTGATCGTCACCGACGTCAGCCGCTCCAAGCAGGGCCTGCATGTGCAGGCGGTGAGCAAGATCGTGCACTGCCTGACCACCGATATACGCCCGCCACCGTATGGCTCCGGCGGCAATCGCTCGTTCATCACTGGGGTCACCCAAGTCGAAGGCGGGCTGGTGCAGGTGCTGGATATCGAAAAGGTCATCCACGGCATCGCCCCGGCACCGGCTGAAGCGGCGCCGACCGACCTGACCATGGAAGAGGCCGAAGTACTCGGCAATGCGCGGATTCTGGTGGTGGACGACAGCCAGGTCGCCCTGCAGCAGTCGGTACACACCTTGCGCAACCTCGGCCTGACCTGCCACACCGCCCGCAGCGCCAAGGAAGCCATCGATGTGCTGCTCGAGCTGCAAGGCACGGCCCGGCAGATCAACGTAGTGGTGTCGGACATCGAAATGTCCGAAATGGACGGTTACGCCCTCACCCGCACTTTGCGCGAAACCCCGGACTTCCAGGAGCTTTACGTGCTGCTGCACACCTCCCTGGACAGTGCGATGAACAGTGAAAAGGCGCGGCTGGCAGGTGCCGACGCAGTGCTGACCAAATTCTCGTCGCCTGAACTGACCAAGTGCCTGGTCGTCGCTGCAAAACACGTGGCGCAAAAGGGCCTGTAGCCGGTGGCGGAATACTTCCAACTGCTACGCCGCGACCTCACCACCCGCCTGCCCGCGCCGCAGTGGCCGGTGGGCACGCAGCTGGATCATTACCGCGCAGAGCTGGCCCCAGCGATTCATGCCGTGTTGCGCATGGCCCAAGACCAAGGCGGCGGCCGCGTCGACAGCCTGGAGCAATGGCAACACCGGTTCGTCACCGATGCCGAATTCGACCCGACGCTGTGCCTGGTGGTCAGTAATGGCGACGGCATTCTCGGCGTGGCCCAATGCTGGACCAGTGCGTTTATCAAAAACCTCTGCGTACATCCCTGCGCCCAAGGCCAGGGGCTGGGCCGCGCCTTGTTGCTGCACACCTTTGAGGTATTCAAGCAGCGCGGCGAACCCTACGTCGACCTCAAGGTGCGCGAGAGCAACCTGCGCGCCCGGCAACTCTATGAAAGCGCCGGCATGGTCTTTGTGTTGCGCGACCGGGTACCCGAGGGCTGACCGGCACTGGCGCATAACTTGCTTCGCAAGAGCCTGAACAGTGCATAGAGGCAAAAACCCGTCACTGTTCAAGAGTGCCCTCTGACCTAGCCTGGTGACAGATCCTCCATGAACACTCACTTTTCCTGCGTGGGTTGCGGCAAATGCTGCACCGACCACCATGTGCCCCTGACCCTCGAAGAGGCCCGCAGCTGGGCGGCTGACGGCGGTAACGTCATCGTGCTGGTGGAGGGTTTTCTCGGCAATGGCCTGGGTTTGCCCCCGCAACAACGCGAGCACGCCGAGCGCCGTTCGGTGGTGGTGCCCAGCGGTACTACCGAGGCGTTCGTGGCAATCACCTTTGCCGCTTACAACGCCGGGCGCTGCCGGAATCTTGACGAAGACAACCGCTGCGGCATTTATGAACGTCGCCCGCTGGTGTGTCGCATCTATCCGATGGAAATCAACCCGCATATCCCGCTCAACCCTGGCGCCAAAGACTGCCCGCCGGAGTCCTGGGAGCAAGGCCCCGCGTTGATCGTCGGTGGCGAGTTGATGGATCAGGAGCTGGCTGAGCTGATCCGCCGCTCGCGCCAGGCCGACCGCGATGACGTGCAGACCAAGGAGGCGGTGTGCGCTTTGCTGGGCATTTGCACCACCGCGCTCAAGGGCGACGGGTTTACCGCGTACTTGCCGGACATGAACGCCTTTGCCCAAGCGATCGAATTGGCGCTTGAACAACCGTCCGTGGCCAATGAGTGGGTGTTTCATGTGTCCGGCATGGACATCGCCGAACAACTGCTGGATGCCGGCGCCCAGATTGCCACCCAGGTGCCGGCCAACTACGCGTTTATTTCGTTGCGGGCTTAAAGGCTGGCCAGGCACTCGATTTCGATCCGCGCGCCCGCCAACAGCTTGCCGGCAGCGAAGGTCGTGCGGGTCGGAAGGCGGTCCGCCGGGAAGTAGCCGGCATAGACGCTGTTCATCGCAGCAAACTCCTTAATGTCGGCCAGAATCACCGTGCATTTGGCGACTCGGTCCATCCCCACGCCGTTTTTTTGCAGAATGCTGCGCAGAGTAGTCAACGCCTGGGCGGTTTCTGCACGAATGCCACCGCGCACGAGCTTGCCGTGGTCATCCAGCCCCAGCAAACCCGACACATAGAGGGTTTGCCCCACTTGCACGGTTTCTGAGAACGGCAAACCACCGTCTGCCGGCGTGTAAATCATCTTTGCCGAGGCCGGTTTACTTGCGGCCGGCGCCAGGTAAGGCTGGGTAATGGCCGCGTACTTGCCATTGTCCTTCAAGCGCTGCAATGCCTTGTTCAGCGCCACCGTCAATTCAGGGGTGTTCTTACGCGTGGCAATGGCGACGCCGCCGCCCAGCATTTCGTCGACAACCGCGGGGCCGGCAAAAGCGAACGCGGCGCCCTGAGGCGTGTTCAACAACGCTTCGGTGATTTCAATGGTGTTTTGCAAGGTGGCGTCAATTTCCCCGGCCAGCAGGCTCTTGATCAACTCACCATTGAGGTTGAAGCTGCGCACGGTCACGCCTTGAGGTGCCCACCGCGCCTTGGCGAACGCTTCCCGGCTGGTGCCCGCCAGTACGCCAATACGTTTGCCCTTGAGCGATTGGGGATCTGGCAGCAGGCTTGAACCCGTGCGGACGACCAACTTGCTTTCAAGGGCATAGAGGTCGTGGGTGAAGTCGACCACTTCGCGCCGCGCCGGGGTTGCGGTCATCGGCATGATCGCGTCGAAACGCCCAGCCTGGAGCGCGGCAATATTGGTCGCATAAGGCTGATCGACCCACACACAACGCGCGTTGAGCTCAGCGCACAGGGCGTTACCCAACTCGATATCCAACCCCACAAGCTCGCCTTGCGCAGTGCGGTATTCAAAGGGCGGTACATCCGCCTCGACTCCAAACCGTATCTCGCTCCACGGGTTCGGGCCAGGGGGAGTTACAGCACACCCGCTCCCGGCGAACATAAGCAGAGCGAGCGCCAGCATTCTTGTTGCCGTAGTCATAAACCAGTCCTATGCAAAAGTGGTGTGAGGCATCCGGGCTCGGTCACTCATGACCCAATGCACCCAGTGTTCTAACAAGCACTGACCGGTCTTTAACTACGACACGCCTGTATGTTGAGTAGGAGAATTCCCAAAGTCATAGTAGACAGCTTTTTGCTTTAGCGCCTCAGGCCCCAAAACTCTTGTGCCAACTGGCGCAAATCTTCCCCCGAGCTGCGCGGGCTTTGCTGCCCGGCGCTGACGGTGGCCTCACCGGCGTCGCGGGGCGCACCAACTGATACTCCACCGCCGCCCCTTCCCGATTGACCGGCGTGGCATAGGCGCTGACCCAATAATGCTCGCCGTTCTTACAACGGTTTTTCAGCATGCCCATCCATGAGCGGCCGCTTTTCAGGCTCTGCCAGCTATGCGCAAACGCTGCGGGCGGCATGTCGGGGTGGTGCATCAGGTTATGCGGCGAACCAATCAACTCGTCACGGCTATAACCGCAAACGTCGATGAAACCCTGGTTGGCATAGGTAATCGCGCTGGTCAGGTCAGTGGTCGAGAGGATATTGGCGTCGGGGGCTAAGTCCACATGTCGACCGGTGACCGGCAGATTGATTTTCACGGGAGGGGCAAATACTGATCCAGCTCATATTCCGCACAATTAATTAGCCATCATGGCGTGGCCAGGTGTTCGTAGAGGCGGTAGGGCTGGATGATTCGCTGGTACTCGCCGTTCTGTACCAACTGTTCAAGGGCACCGTTGAGATCATTGAGCAGTTCAATATCAGATTTGCGCAGCGCGATCGCCACGCCGCTGCCCAATAGATCCGCCGAGACTTCGGGGCCAAGGAAGGCAAAATCGCGACCGTGGGAGGTGTCGAGCAGTGACTCACGCAATTCCACGGGGCCTTGCAGGGTAGCGTCGATTTCGCCTGCCACCAGGCTGCGGATCACCTCGTCAATCAGCCAGAAGCTCTTGATGATGACCCCCTTGGGCGCCCACTGCGAACGGGCGAAAGCTTCACGATTACTTCCCAGTAACACTCCGACACGCTTGCCCTTGAGCGAGCGTACGGTAGGCGTTAGGCCTGACGCCCTGCGGCCAACCAGCCGCGTGGTGAACGCATAGAGTTCATCGGTAAAGCTCACCCATCGCCGCCGATTGGACGTAGGCGCTATGCCCATGATCGCGTCAAATTGCCTGGCTTCAAGGGCGGAGAAATTCTCGACAAGGACCTGGTCGACCCAGGTACAACGCACATTCAACTGCCTGCAAAGGGCATTGCCCAATTCGATGTTCACACCGACCAGTTGCCCTTGCGGGCTGCGGCTCTGGAAGGGGGGGAAGTGCGCAACAACCGCGAAGCGGATTTCGCGCCGCGGGGGGTCACTGGCCGCAACGGTATCGACCGACAGCAATAGCGCAAGCGCTGCATAGAGGCAAATCAGAGCCACGGGAAACGTCCTTTTCCGGAAAGACCAACCTCCTTCCCCTGTAAAAACGTGGGGGGGGTAAAGAGGCAGTGCAAACTTTCAAGAAACGGTCGTGGACCTACAATCAGAAACGTCAGCGAACCACGTAGGCAAAAGCCGATACAGCGTCCGACACATTACTCTCAGCGTTTACCCATCGAACGGCGAGTGCCTGGCGGGGCCATGCCTGGGGACTTGGTATGGCCGTTTTTGGCGCCATTCTTGTACCAAGGCTGGGCGGCATTCTTGGCTCCAGCCAACTCACCCGGTTTAAACGGGAACTTGAACGCCGGGATCTCGGCTTGTTCAACGCTTTGAGCGTCGGCCGGATCGACGAGGTCGGCCGCTTCAACAGGGGATTGTGTCGGGGAAGTCATGGAAGCTCCGGAGCGTGCAAAAAATGAGGCGGGGCCGGCTTGCGGGCCACACTGGCGCGCAGTATACCTGCGCGCTTCGGATCTTTAACCACCACTGGTACGAATGGTTGGACTTTACTGACAGCGCTGTCAGTTAGCAGTCACCGTGCTGACCGGGTTGGCGGGCTATAAAGACCTTTCATTCTCCCAACCCTTTGCCCCGGCGCCCCATCCCCATGCACATTCAACGAAAAACCGTCCTGATCGTGGGCGTCCTCGTGGTAGTGGCGATTGCAGCCTGGGCCCTGACCCGGCCGGCCAAGACCAAACTGGCGGCGCCGACCGCCATCCCGGTACGCGTGGTCAGCGTTGTACAGCAGGACATCCCCCGCTTTGTCAGCGGGATCGGCTCGGTGCTGTCGTTGCACAGCGTGATGATTCGCCCGCAAATCGACGGCATCCTCACCCAATTGCTGGTCAAGGAAGGTCAACTGGTCAAAACCGGCGACCTGCTGGCCACCATTGATGATCGCTCGATCCGCGCCAGCCTCGACCAGGCCAGGGCGCAACTGGGGGAAAGCCAGGCGCAGCTGCAAGTGGCGCAGGTCAACCTCAAGCGTTACAAGGAACTGAGCATCGACGACGGCGTGTCGAAACAGACCTACGACCAGCAACAAGCCTTGGTCAACCAACTGAAGGCCACGGCGCAAGGTAATCAGGCCGCGATTGACTCGGCCCTGGTACAGCTTTCCTACACCCAGATTCGCTCTCCCGTCACCGGCCGAGTCGGCATTCGCACCGTGGATGAAGGCAACTTCCTGCGCATGAGTGATACCCAGGGCCTGTTCTCCGTCACGCAAATCGACCCGATTGCCGTGGAGTTCTCATTGCCGCAACAAATGCTGCCAACCCTGCAAGGCCTGATCGCAGCGCCTACCCCGGCCAGCGTCGATGCCTACATGGGGGCCGACACCGACGGCCAGACCGGCGACTTGCTCGGCGAAGGCCACTTGAGCCTGATCGACAACCAGATCAGCTCCACCACCGGCACCCTGCGCGCCAAGGCCGAATTCAAGAATGCTTCGCAGCGCCTGTGGCCGGGGCAGTTGGTGACCATCAAGATCCAGACCGCACTCGACAAGAACGCACTGGTGGTCCCACCCACCGTGGTGCAACGCGGCCTGGACTCGCACTTTGTGTACCGGGTCAAGGGTGACAAGGTCGAGAGTGTGCCGGTGCAAGTCACTTATCAGAACAGCGATGTGAACATCATCAAGGGCGTACAGGCCGGTGATGTGCTGGTCAGCGATGGCCAGTCGCGGCTCAAAGCCGGTGCCCAGGTAGAAGTACTCAAGGAACCGCCGCAAGTGATCCAGACCGTCGACGCCAAGGTGCAGCCATGAGCGCCAACCGCTCGCCGTCCGCCTGGTGCGTTGATCACCCGGTCGCCACCCTGCTGCTGACCTTTGCCCTGGTACTGTTGGGCATCATTGCCTTCCCGCGCCTGGCCGTTGCGCCACTGCCGGAAGCGGAATTCCCGACGATCCAGGTCACCGCGCAACTGCCCGGCGCCAGCCCGGACACCATGGCCTCGTCGGTGGCAACGCCCCTGGAGGTGCAATTCAGTGCCATCCCTGGCATGACCCAAATGACTTCCAGCAGCGCCTTGGGCTCAAGCCTGCTGACCCTGCAATTCACCCTGAACAAGAGCATCGACACCGCCGCGCAAGAAGTGCAGGCGGCGATCAACACCGCCTCCGGCAAGTTGCCCAGCGACATGCCGAGCCTGCCGACCTGGAAGAAGGTCAACCCGGCAGACAGCCCGGTGCTGATCCTCAGCGTCAGCTCCGACAGCATGCCCAGCACCGAGCTGAGTGACTACGTAGAAACCTTGCTGGCCCGACAGATCAGCCAGATCGACGGCGTCGGCCAGATCAACATCACCGGCCAACAACGCCCGGCGATTCGCGTACAGGCCTCGCCCGACAAACTCGCGGCGATTGGCCTGACCCTCGCCGACGTGCGCGTGGCGATCCAGCAATCCAGCTTGAACCTGGCCAAGGGCGCGATCTACGGCGAGAACAGCGTGTCGACCCTGTCCACCAACGACCAGCTGTTTCACCCGGATGAATACGGCCAGTTGATCGTTTCCTACAAGAACGGCGCGCCGGTTCAACTGCGTGACGTCGCAAAAGTCATCAACGGTTCGGAAAACGCCTACGTGCAGGCCTGGTCCGGCGACACACCTGGGGTCAACCTGGTGATTTCGCGCCAGCCCGGCGCCAACATCGTCGAGACCGTGGACCGCATTCAAGCCGAACTGCCGCGCCTGGAAGGCATGCTGCCCGCTTCGGTGCAGGTCAGCGTGTTAACCGACCGCACCAAGACCATCCGCGCGTCCCTGCATGAAGTGGAAGTCACGCTGCTGATCGCCATCTTGCTGGTGGTGGCGGTGATGGCGCTGTTCCTGCGCCAATTGTCGGCGACGCTGATCGTGTCCAGCGTGCTCGGCGTGTCGCTGATCGCCAGTTTCGCCTTGATGTACCTGATGGGTTTCAGCCTGAACAACCTGACCTTGGTGGCGATCGTGATTTCCGTGGGTTTTGTGGTGGACGACGCCATCGTGGTGGTGGAGAACATTCACCGGCACCTGGAAGCGGGCCTGAGCAAACGCGAGGCGGCGATCAAAGGTTCCGGCGAGATTGGCTTTACCGTGGTGTCCATCAGTTTCTCACTGGTGGCGGCGTTTATTCCGCTGCTGTTCATGGGCGGCGTGGTCGGGCGGTTGTTCAAGGAGTTCGCGCTGACGGCGACCTCGACCATCCTGATTTCAGTCGTGGTTTCGTTGACCCTGGCGCCCACCCTCGCCGCGCTGTTCATGCGCGCCCCCACCCATCACGCCCACGACAAACCCGGTTTCAGCGAACGCCTGCTCGCCGCCTACGCCCGCAACCTGCGCCGTGCGCTGGCCCATCAACGCACCATGGCGGCGATCTTCATGGTCACCCTGGCGTTGGCGGTGGTCGGCTACGTGTTTATCCCCAAGGGTTTCTTTCCGGTGCAAGACACCGGTTTTGTACTCGGCACCAGCGAGGCGGCGGCCGACGTGTCGTACCCGGACATGGTCGCCAAGCACAAGGCCCTGGCCGAGATCGTCAAGGCCGACCCAGCCGTGGAGGCGTTTTCCCATTCGGTGGGCGTCACCGGCAGTAACCAGACCATCGCCAACGGCCGCTTCTGGATCGCCTTGAAAGACCGCGGTGATCGTGACGTGTCAGCCAGCCAGTTCATCGACCGTATCCGCCCGAAACTGGCCGCGGTGCCGGGCATTGTGCTGTACCTGCGCGCAGGCCAGGACATCAACCTCAGCTCCGGCCCCAGCCGCGCCCAGTACCAATATGTGCTCAAGAGTAACGACGGCCCGACGTTGAACACCTGGACCCAGCGCCTGACTGAAAAACTGCGCGCCAACCCGGCGTTCCGCGACCTGTCCAACGACCTGCAGCTGGGCGGCAGCATCACCCACATCAGCATCGACCGCCAAGCCGCCGCGCGTTTCGGCCTGACCGCCACCGATGTCGACCAGGCGCTGTATGACGCGTTCGGCCAGCGCCAGATCAACGAGTTCCAGACCGAGATCAACCAGTACCAAGTGGTGCTGGAACTCGACAGCCAACAGCGCGGCAAGGCCGAAAGCCTGAACTACTTCTACCTGCGCTCGCCGTTGACCAACGAGATGGTGCCGCTGTCGGCAGTGGCTAAAGTCGATCCACCCACCGTGGGGCCGTTGTCGATCAGCCATGACGGCATGTTCCCGGCGGCCAACCTGTCGTTCAACCTGGCGCCCGGCGTGGCGTTGGGCGATGCGGTGATCATGCTCAACCAGGCCAAGAACGAAATCGGCATGCCGGCGACCATGATCGGCACCTTCCAGGGCGCCGCCCAGGCGTTCCAGAGTTCGTTGGCCAGCCAGCCCTGGCTGATCCTTGCGGCGCTGGTGGCGGTCTACATTATCCTGGGTGTGCTATATGAGAGCTTTGTGCACCCGCTGACGATCATCTCCACCCTGCCCTCAGCGGGCTTGGGTGCGCTGATCATGCTGTGGCTGCTGGGCCAGGATTTTTCGATCATGGCCTTGATCGGCCTGGTGTTGCTGATCGGTATCGTGAAGAAGAATGGCATCCTGATGATCGACTTCGCCCTGGACGCCCAGCGCGTGCGTGGGCTGCCGCCCGAGGAGGCGATTTATGAAGCCTGCGTCACGCGGTTCCGGCCGATCATCATGACCACCCTCGCCGCCTTGCTCGGCGCGGTGCCGTTGATGCTGGGCTCCGGCCCGGGTGCGGAACTGCGCCAGCCGCTGGGGATCGCCGTGGTAGGCGGCTTGCTGGTGAGCCAGGCGCTGACGCTGTTCACCACACCGGTCATATACTTGTACCTTGAGAAGTTTTTCCACAAGCCCAAACCAGCCAACGAGCTGGCGACCACACACTGAGGCTGAAGCCCCGCCTTGGAGCAAAAGGCTTATGCGCGTCCTGATTATTGAAGATGAAGAAAAAACCGCGGATTACCTGCACCGCGGCCTGACAGAACAAGGCTACACCGTCGATGTGGCACGCGAAGGCATCGAGGGCCTGCACCTGGCGCTGGAGAACGATTACGCAGTGATCGTGCTCGACGTGATGCTGCCCGGCCTCGACGGCTTCGGCGTGCTGCGTGCGCTGCGTGCGCGCAAGCAGACGCCGGTGATCATGCTCACCGCCCGCGAGCGCGTGGAAGACCGCATTCGTGGCCTACGTGAAGGCGCCGATGACTATTTGGGCAAACCGTTTTCATTCCTGGAACTGGTGGCACGCCTGCAAGCGCTGACCCGGCGCAGTGGCGGGCATGAACCGGTGCAGGTCACCGTCGCCGACCTGTGGATCGACTTGATCAGCCGCAAAGCCAGCCGCAACGGCCTGCGCCTGGACCTGACCGCCAAGGAGTTCTCGCTGCTCAGCGTGTTGGCGCGGCGCCAGGGTGAAATCCTCTCCAAGACCGCGATTGCCGAGATGGTCTGGGACATCAATTTCGACAGCGATGCCAACGTCGTGGAAGTGGCGATCAAGCGCCTGCGCGCCAAGCTCGACGGGCCGTTCGATACCAAGCTGCTGCACACCATTCGCGGCATGGGCTATGTGCTGGAGAACCGCAGTGTCGGCTAACTCCATCGCCCTGCGCCTGAGCGGCATGTTCACGTTGGTGGCGTTGCTGATCTTCGTGTTGATCGGCGGCGCGTTGTACCAGCAAGTAGACCGGGGCCTGGGG
Source organism: Pseudomonas sp. D47 (assembly GCF_045447305.1). Lineage (NCBI taxonomy): Bacteria > Pseudomonadati > Pseudomonadota > Gammaproteobacteria > Pseudomonadales > Pseudomonadaceae > Pseudomonas > Pseudomonas sp. D47. The sequence continues at coordinate 51,628 of NZ_JBJGXU010000021.1, forward strand.
TTGTTGCCGGGCGCCGAGCTGGATGCGCGCTACAGCGTGCTTGAATCCTCGGTGAACCGCTTCGGCACGCCGGACCACTGGGCGAAAATCACCGCCAAACTGAAATTGCTCGGTGAGGAAGACCAGCGCATCCGCTTCTGGGTGGTGAGCAGCGATCCAAACTACGAGTACGGCAACCCGGATGCGCAGATCCGCGCGTTCGCTGCAGGGCCGACCGGTAAGCGCGACTTGCGTCTGCCGGAGCGTGAGTACCCGTTCAAGGTACTGGTAAGCCAGTTCGCGGCGAAAGAACAGCGCCCGCCGCTGCGTTTTATGATCGCCATCGACACCGAAAACTTCCGCACGACCCAACACCAATTGCTGGTGGCGCTGATCAGCCTGGCATTTGTCGGCGTGGTGCTGGCGGCGCTGTTGGGGTTTTGGGTCTCGCGTATCGGCCTCAAGCCGTTGAGCAAACTCTCGGATGAAGCGCAGAAACTTGCACCGCCCAAGCTCTCGGGGCGCTTGCAACTGTCGCCGTTACCGCCGGAATTGAGCCAGTTCGTCAATTCGTTCAACTCCACGCTGGACCGGGTGGAACAGGCTTATTCGCGCTTGGAGTCTTTCAATGCCGACGTGGCGCATGAATTGCGTTCACCGCTGACCAACCTGATTGGCCAGACCCAGGTAGCGCTGACGCGCGGGCGTTCGGCCGAGCATTATTTCGAGGTGCTGCAATCTAATCTTGAAGAGCTGGAACGCTTGCGTTCGATCATCAATGACATGTTGTTTCTTGCCAGTGCTGACCAGGGTAGCAAGGCGACCAAGATGATCGAAAGTTCGCTGGCGGATGAGGTGGCTACCACGCTCGACTACCTGGACTTCATCCTCGAAGACGCCCAGGTCCAAGTGCGAGTGCGCGGTGACGCTTTGGTGCAGATTGAAAAAGCGCACTTGCGCCGTGCGCTGATTAATCTGCTGAGCAATGCGGTGCAGCACACCGCGCCGGGGCAGGTGATTGAGGTGGCTATCGAGGTGCAGGCGCATCAGGTGGCGATTGCGGTGACCAACCCTGGGGATGAGATTGCCAGTGAGCACTTGCCACGGTTGTTCGAGCGGTTTTATCGGGTGGATGCGTCGCGCAGTAACAGCGGGGCGAATCATGGGTTGGGGCTGGCGATCGTCAAGGCGATTGCGTTGATGCATGGCGGGGATGTGTTTGTACGCAGTGATGGCAGCGGCAATACCTTTGGCATCACGTTGCCGGTTTAACACCGAGCTCCCACAGTGGATCTCTGCCACCTTGACTATTGCGGTTTGGGCAACAGTCATTATCTTGTTACACTCTGTATCACACCGCTCACCTGCGTTAATTTGACGCACCGATGAGCGCAATGGCAAAGACAGCTCCCCGCTCACCCCAATTCCCCTCGACTTTTTTCCAGGGCTCTACACTGGGAATCTGTCTTAAAGCCGCTGACTTCAGCGGCTTTTTTTTGCCGTAAAAAAAGGCCAGGCACACCCACACGACATTGGCCGTTTACGACTGACCAAAGGAGCTCCACCGGTGAAGAACTCGCTGACGTTTACCCCGCTATTCCTCGCAATTACAGCAACGATTGCCCCTTTCGCCCAAGCAGCAGACACCACCCCCGCCGATGGTTTCGTCGAAGGCGCAAGCCTCAAGATCAACACCCGCAACTACTATATGAACCGCGACCGTCGCGACATCCACACCGATGACAGCAAGGAATGGGGCCAAGGCTTCATCGGCACGTTCGAATCCGGCTACACCCAAGGCACCGTCGGCTTCGGCCTGGACCTCAACGCCATGCTCGGCCTCAAGCTCGACGGCGGTGGCGGCACCGACGGTTCCAGCATCCTGCCGGTGGGTTCCGGCAACGGCAAAGCGCCCGGCTCATTCTCCACCGCAGGCGGCACCTTGAAAATGCGCGCCTTCGACACCGAGCTGAAGGCCGGGGACCTGTTCCTCAATAACCCGGTGATCGCCGGCGGTATGACCCGCATGTTGCCGCAGGATTTCCGTGGTGTAAGCCTGACCAACCACAGCTTCGACGGCTGGATGCTCGAAGGCGGTCAGGCCAGTTTCACCAAGCTTTACAACCAGAGCGGCCACCGGCGCATCGGCACCAGCTATGGCGCGCTGCCGGAGCATGCCGACAGCCAGCACCTGAACTGGGCCGGCGCGTCCTTCAGCGGCATTGCGGGCTTGACCAGTAACCTGTACGCCTCCGAACTCAAGGATGTGTGGCACCAGTACTACTACGACCTGGACTACACCTACGCGCTGAACGACTTGGTCAGCCTCAACCCAGGCCTGCACTACTACCACACCCAGGACACCGGCCAATCGCTGCTGGGCAACATCGACAACAATACCTACAGCCTGCATTTCACCGTAGGCGTGGGCAACCACAGCGTCACCGCCGCTTATCAGCGGGTCAACGGCAACACGCCGTTCGACTACATCAGCCAGGGCGACAGCATCTACCTGGATAACTCCCAGCAATACTCGGACTTCAACGGCCCTAACGAGCGCTCTTGGAAACTCAAGTATGCCTATGACTTTGCAGGCCTCGGCATGCCTGGGCTGACGTCCGCCGTGTCCTACATCAGCGGCAAGACCGACCTGACCAAGGTCGACCCGCAAAGCCGTGGCTACAGCGCCTGGTACAGCGCCGACGGCAAGGACGCGAAACATTGGGAGCGCGATATCGACCTGAAATACGTGGTGCAAGGTGGCAAAGCCAAAGACCTGGCCGTGCGCCTGCAGTGGGCGACCAACCGCGGCGGCAACGGCTACGCGGCGGTGGATCGGGACGTGGACGAATACCGGGTGATCGTGGACTACCCGATCAACGTGTTCTAACCCGCTGATCTTTCTTTTTTAGCCCATGCTCTAATTTTCATCGCGTAGAACTAAACTGCCAGTATCTTCCTGTTGAAGCCTGCGCGATGAGTCAACTCCGCCCTCCTTCTTTACCTGCACGCTCGGAGCTTCTGCTGATTCTGGGCAGTGGCCTGACCGTCATCCTGATCGTGGTTATCGTCGCAGCCTTGCTCACCCGCGAACACGCCAGCACCCTGCAGGCGGCCAAGCGCGAGACCACCAATATCACCCAACTGATCAATGCCGATGTGCTGCGCAACGCCGAACTCTACGACCTGGCGCTGCAGGGTTTGATCACGGCCACCACACGCAATGACCTGTCGCAGACGCCGCCGGACATCCGGCACATGGTGCAGTTTGATCAATCCACCGCAGCGCCGTTCAAGGGCGAAGTGCTGTTGCTGGATGCCAATGGTGCGGTGGTTGCCGATTCTTCGACGTTGCAGCCGACGCCGCGCAATTTCGCCAACCGTGACTATTTCCAGGTGCATAAACAAAATGCGCAGGCAGGGCTATTTATCAGCCGCCCGTTCAAGATCCGCTGCGATTGCGATCAAGTGTGGCGCATGGCATTCAGTCGCCGAGTGGAGGGCCCCAACGGCGAGTTCGCCGGCGTGGCCGTGGCGACGATGCGCCTGGCGTATTTCGATCAACTGTTCAACCGCCTCACCATCGGCAACGGCAGCTCCGTCAATCTGCTGAACACCCGTGGCATTCTTCTGGCCCAGCAGCCGCTGCTGGAGCGCGACATGATTGATAAGGACCTCAGCGACCGGCCCAATTTCAAACGCATACTGCGCGAAGGCGAAGGCAGCTTTCAGGCCATCTCCGCCCTCTCTGGCACAGAGCGTTTATATACGTTCACCAAGGTCGGTGAGCTGCCGTTGATTGTGGTGGTGGCACTGGCCAGCGAAAACGTGTTCGCCCCCTGGCAACGTGCCGCGCTGCTGACCAGTGGCGCTACCGGCGTGCTGTGTATCGGCCTGTTGTGGCTGACCTGGATGTTGCGCCGCGAACTGCGCCGTCGCCATCGTGCCGAACAGGTGCTGTCAGAACTGGCAGCCACCGATGCGCTCACCGGCCTGGCGAACCGCCGCACCCTGGACCAGCGCCTGCGCCTGGAATGGGACCGCGCGCAGCGCTCGACCGAGCCGCTGACACTGTTGATGATCGATGTGGACAACTTCAAGGCCTTCAACGACCGTCATGGCCACCATAGCGGCGACGAGGCATTGCGCGCGGTCTCGCAGGTGATCGGTGGCAACATCCGACGCCCGGCCGACCTGGCCGCGCGGTATGGCGGGGAAGAGTTTGCCGTGGTGCTGCCGAATACCGACGCCAAGGGTGCGTGGGTGATCGCCGAGCACATCCGCAGCAGCGTCGAGCATTTGCCACGGGTGGCCGGTGCCGAGCGGCCGATTACCGTGAGTATCGGCATGAGCACTTGGGATAAACGCAGCCGCACTTCGTTGGAGGCGTTGTTGCTGAGTGCGGACCAGGCGCTGTATGAGGCCAAGCACAGCGGACGCAATCGGATTGTCGATGCCAAAGCCCGTTCCTGAAAGGGTAACGCCTGCTCCAATGGAGTCAGGCGTGAAGGAACGCTATACCGTGTAACTCCCGCGCGCTGTCGCCGTTGCCCTCGGATCGACACCGATTTCTGCGGTAAGGCTCACCGGCCATTCGCGAGGAAGCAGCGAGACTCGGAAACCGAAGGAACCATCAACAGCTACCCCCGGCACCACAGAGAACTCGTGCTTGGGCGTTATCTTGCTGCCAAGGTCGGTACTGAAGGTAACCCTGTGCTGAACGGTAAATGTCGGTGTCACGCCCCCTCCCGTAGTAACGGTTAACGGACCTGCTTGAACATTCGCGTTAATACTCGTTCTTGGGAAGAAGGTATAACTGTTTGCGACAGAAACAGTACGATCAAAGTTCTGCGTTATTGATGGCTGCCCGGTGGGAGACAATGCGAACTCCACGCCAGGACCACCGACTTTTATTTCATGCCCGGAGCCGCCCGTAATACTTTGGTTTACACCACCGCCGGCGCCTACACTTAAACCTGGAATAGGGCCAGGGATCGGGGCCGAGACATTACCCTCCAGCCCACCATTCACCCCAGCAAACTGTTGAGTGCTAAGGGTGGGATTAAAATTAGCTTTAGCTTTAAATTCACCCGTTGGTTCGACCGTCGCGCTGAACTCTGGAGCACTGAAATTAAGCACCTGTGTCAGGCGAGCACCTGCATTGATACCAAGCCCCGTATTTAGAATATTGGGAATGCCTGCCCTGACATCGCCGCTTGCGGCTAACTGCATCCTGGGTACAAAACTGACTTGGAAGCCTCCGGCGTCTGTTGGGCGCAAGGTGATTGCCGGGTCAAAACGTGCTGTTGCGCTCACGCCCACGCTGGGGCCGCCAGGAATTGGAGTAAGCCTGGCCGCAATAGTGGCATACGCCCGGGGATAAAAAGACAGCGTGGGAATCGCTTGAAACTTAGCCTCACCGCCGAAAACATTCGCCGTGAAGGGCGCGGCAAAGGAACGCGGCGGCTGATTATTAACGTTTTGCTGCTGGCCGCTAACATAGCCGCCATTTTGTTGCTGAGGGGCTGGGCCACGGTAAGCGTAGTTTGGAGATACATTATTCATGGGTAATACCCGCTCACAGTAAGTTTGATGTATTGGCTTCTCTTGCTTTACTCATCAATCGCTCGGCCTTCGGCTTACTCGCTACGATGTCGCCAATTCAACGGCCTCACAAACCTATTGTGGTACGCGGCTAGGTATCAGTTCCTACAGGCAAACCATTGATAACCCACATTAGTATCATGGTGTGTTAGACACAAAAAAAAAGGCCACCCGAAGGTGGCCTTTCAAAACTAAAGAAAGAGAGTTGTTACTTACACCGCCGCAACGGGACGCATGTAAGAGATCGGTGCGGTGCTGGCATCTTCGAAGGTCACGACTTCCCAAGCGTCTGTCTGCTCAATCAACTTGCGCAGCAGCTGGTTGTTAAGGGCGTGGCCCGACTTGAAGCCTTTGAACTCGCCTATCAGGCTATTGCCCAGCAGGTAGAGGTCACCGATTGCATCGAGGATCTTGTGCTTCACGAATTCGTCTTCATAGCGAAGGCCGTCTTCGTTCAGTACACCATCCGCGTCGACCACAATGGCGTTTTCAACGCTGCCGCCGAGTGCGAGGTTGTGCTTGCGCAGGTACTCGATGTCACTCATGAAACCAAAGGTACGGGCGCGGCTGACTTCTTTTACGAACGAAGTGCTGGAAAAATCCACGCTTGCACTTTGGGTGCGGTCACGGAATACCGGGTGATCGAAATCGATCTCAAAGCTCACTTTAAAGCCTTCGAACGGGACGAAGGTGGCGCGCTTGTCGCCGTCTTCTACTGTCACTTCCCGCAGAATGCGAATGAACTTCTTGGCTGCGTCCTGTTCTTCCAGGCCGGCAGATTGAATCAAGAATACGAAGGGTCCGGCGCTGCCATCCATGATTGGGACTTCGGACGCGGAGAGCTCGACGTAGGCGTTATCGATGCCCAGGCCAGCCATGGCCGAGAGCAAGTGCTCCACCGTGTCCACTTTGACGTCACCGTTGACCAACGTGGTCGACATAGTGGTTTCGCCAACGTTTTCCGCGCGAGCAGGAATCTGCACCACAGGGTCCAGGTCGGCACGAACAAACACGATGCCGGTGTCGACAGGTGCGGGCTTGAGGGTCAGGTATACCTTCTCCCCGGAGTGCAGACCTACACCTGTGGCACGAATAATATTCTTCAGGGTGCGTTGTTTAATCATGGCTTGGACCGCTTCAGCGCAAATTGCGAACTGGTATCAACAAAGGCTGGCGATAATAACAGACCAGACCTTTGCTGAACACCAATCACCTTCATAGCCCTGATACATTCCATTAATCGGCCTGACGACGCAGGAATGCCGGGATGTCCAGGTAGTCCAGATCATCTTGCGGATTCGGGCTACGGGACGCCGCAGCACCGGCCTGAGCCTGGTTGCGCATCACGGTCGGACGGTCCAGGTCACGGTAGTTAACAGACGGCAGTTCCTGGCGCGAAGGCGCTGGAGCGGCAGCTTGCTGGCTGGCGTGGCTAGCATGGCTGTTGTGACCGGTGTGAACGGTATTGTCGATGACCTTCACAGGCTTCTCGATTTTTGCGCCCAGGCCGGTAGCAACGACGGTCACGTGCAGCTCGTCGCGCATGTCCGGGTCGATAACGGTACCGACTTTGACCATCGCGTGCTCGGAAGCGAAGGCTTCGATGATGCTACCCACGTCGGAGTACTCACCCAGGGACAGGTCAGGGCCGGCGGTGATGTTCACCAGGATGCCGCGTGCACCTTGCAGGTTCACGTCTTCCAGCAATGGGTTGCGGATCGCCGCTTCAGTCGCTTCACGTGCACGGTTCGGACCGCTGGCGCAGCCAGTGCCCATCATCGCCATGCCCATTTCGCTCATCACGGTACGTACGTCGGCAAAGTCGACGTTGATCATGCCTGGGCGCTTGATGATGTCGGAGATACCGCGAACGGCACCGGCGAGTACATCGTCAGCCTTGGCAAATGCGGACAGCAGGCTTGCGTCCTTGCCCAGGATGGTCAGCAGCTTCTCGTTGGGAATAGTGATCAACGAGTCGACGCTTTCAGACAGCAGACGGATACCTTCGTCGGCGATCTGCATGCGCTTGCGGCCTTCGAACGGGAACGGACGCGTCACAACAGCAACGGTCAGAATCCCCATTTCCTTGGCCACTTCGGCAATGATCGGCGCAGCACCGGTACCGGTACCGCCGCCCATGCCCGTGGTGATGAACACCATGTTGGTGCCTTGCAGCACTTCAGCAATACGCTCGCGGTCTTCCAGGGCGGCTTGACGGCCGACTTCCGGATTGGCGCCAGCGCCGAGGCCCTTGGTCACGGCTGTGCCCAATTGCAGGATGGTCCGCGCGCCGATGCTTTTCAGCGCTTGGGCATCAGTGTTGGCGCAGATGAATTCAACGCCTTCAATGTTGCTCTTGACCATATGGTTGACAGCGTTGCCGCCGCCACCGCCGACACCGATTACTTTGATAACCGGGCTTGCGGGGATGTTGTCTACGAGTTCGAACATGTTCCCTCTCCTTTCGTTTTCTCTAGTTTTTTCGCCTACTGCTTGTTGCGGTGTTGCGGTGTCACGGTAAATCTTTAGAAATTGCCTTTTACCCAAGCCTGCAACCGCTCGAACAACGGCGCTTTGGCCTCGTCATCGCTGCGGTAGCTGTCACGGATGCTCGGGCCCGACAAGGAAATGCCGTCGGTCTGCTTTTGCAGCCCGTACAACAGCAAGCCCACACCGGTGGAATAAATCGGGTTACGCACCACGTCGCCCAGGCCTTTGACGCCATGGGGCACGCCCAGGCGAACCGGCATGTGGAAGATTTCCTCGGCCAGTTCGACCGCGCCTTCCATCTTCGAGGTGCCACCGGTCAGCACGATGCCAGCCGGGATCAAATCTTCGTAGCCGCTGCGGCGCAGTTCAGCCTGGATCAGGGTGAACAGCTCGTCGTAACGTGGCTCGACCACTTCGGCCAGGGCCTGGCGCGACAGCTCACGCGGTGGGCGATCGCCCACGCTTGGTACCTTGATGGTTTCACCGGCGCCGGCCAGTTTGGCCAGGGCGCAGGCGTAACGGATCTTGATTTCTTCGGCGTACTGGGTCGGTGTACGCAGCGCCATGGCGATGTCGTTGGTGACTTGGTCGCCAGCAATCGGGATCACGGCGGTGTGACGGATCGCACCCTCGGTGAAGATCGCGATGTCGGTGGTGCCGCCGCCGATGTCCACCAGGCACACGCCCAGTTCTTTTTCGTCGTCGGTCAGTACCGAGTAGGCCGAAGCCAACTGCTCGAGAATGATGTCGTCGATTTCCAGGCCGCAGCGGCGCACGCATTTTTCAATGTTCTGTGCCGCGTTGACCGCGCAGGTCACCACGTGAACCTTGGCTTCCAGACGCACGCCCGACATGCCCAGCGGCTCGCGAACGCCTTCCTGGTTGTCGATCACGTAGTCCTGCGGCAGGGTGTGCAGCACGCGCTGGTCAGCCGGAATTGCCACAGCCTGGGCCGCGTCGAGTACACGCTCAAGGTCAGCCGCGCTGACTTCACGGTCGCGGATCGCCACGATGCCGTGGGAGTTCAGGCTGCGGATATGGTTGCCGGCCACGCCGACGAACGCCGAGTGAATCCGGCAGCCAGCCATCAACTGCGCTTCTTCGATAGCGCGCTGGATCGATTGCACGGTGGACTCGATGTTCACCACCACGCCCTTCTTCAGGCCCCGGGACGGATGCGTGCCGATACCGACGATTTCGATAACACCGTCTTCCCCGACCTCGCCGACCAGGGCCACCACTTTGGAGGTGCCGATATCGAGACCGACGATCATTTTTCCGCTTTGCACGTTTGCCATGGGTCCTGCCTCTTCTTAATTCTTCGCGACAGCGGGTTTGGCTGTCGTCGGCGCAGCTGGTTCACGCCAGCCGACGGCCAGGCCGTTGGCGTAACGCAGGTCGACGCTCGCAATGTTCGTAATCTGTTCTTTCAAGGTCTTGTCATAGATGGCAATAAAGCGGCGCATCTTTTCCACCAAGCGGTCGCGTCCCAGCAACAACTCGATGCCCGGGCCGGAACTGCCGGCCCCGGTGGTCAAAAACCAGCTGCCCCGCTCACGCAATTCCAGGCGCGCGATGGAGAAACCCAGTGGCCGCAGCATCTGGCTCAAGGCCTGGTACTGCTGCATCACTTGCTGTTGCGCCCGCTGCGGCCCGAACAACTGCGGCAGGTGCTCGTAGTTGGCCAGCTCACGCGGGGTGAATGCCTGGCCCTGGTTGTTCAACAGCGCACCATCGCCCCAACGGGCCACGGGCAGTTGCTCTTCCAGGCGGATCGTCACCTGGTCCGGCCAGACGCGGCGGACTTCGGCGTGAGCGATCCACGGCATCTGTTCCAACTCCGAGCGCATACCGGCCAGGTCGATGGTGAAGAAGCTCGCCGCCAAGTACGGGCCAATGCGCTGCTGCACCGCTTGCTGGCTGATGTAGCTCAAGTCGCCCTGCACGCTGATCTTGGTGATCGGACGGTCGGCATACGGCAACAAGCGCTGTGCACCTTCGTAAGTACCGAAGCCCAACGCCACCAGCAGTACCGGCCAGAACAGCGCTTTGATAAAACCAAAGTTGGCTTTCGGCAGGCGCGCCGACATCGGCTCTTTAGCCACCATGCGGCTGGCACCCCGTGGCACCGGCTTGCGGCTCGGTGCTTGTGGGGGCTGATGACGAAGCGATGCGCCGTTCATGTGTTTAGCCTCTTGGCTCAATGCTGTCGGCCAGGATCGCCAGCACCAACTGCTGGAAATCCAAACCGGCGGCACGGGCTGCCATAGGTACCAAGCTGTGATCGGTCATGCCGGGAGCGGTGTTGACTTCCAGGAACCAGAAATTCCCTTGGTCATCCTGCATCACGTCTGCCCGCGCCCAACCGGCGATACCCAGCGCCTCACAGGCTTTCGCCGTGAGGTCCATCAATTCCTGTTCCTTGGTTGCGTCGAGGCCACACGGGATGCGGTACTGAGTATCGCAAGCCACATACTTGGCGTCGTAGTCGTAAAAGGTGTGGGGCGTGCCCAATGCGATAGGCGGCAATACCTGGCCACGCAGGGTGGCGATGGTGTACTCAGGGCCTTGAATCCACTGTTCCACCAACACTTGCGAATCGTAGGTACTTGCCGCTTTCCATGCGTCGATCAATTCGGCGGCCGAGTTCACTTTAGCCATGCCGATACTGGAGCCTTCATGGGCTGGTTTGACGATCAAAGGCAGGCCCAGTTCCTTGGCTGCAGAAATACAATCGTCTTCGCTGCACAGCACGCTGTGACGCGGGGTTGGAATACCCAGGCTGTGCCACACCTGCTTGGTGCGCAACTTGTCCATCGCCAGTGCCGAAGCGAGAATGCCGCTGCCGGTGTAAGGGATGCCGGCGCACTCGAGCAAGCCTTGCATGCTGCCGTCTTCACCGCCACGGCCGTGCAGGATGATGAAGGCACGGTCGATCTTCTCGGCCAACAGGCGGGCGAGGAAATCATCGCCCACGTCGATACCGAACGCGTTCACACCGGCGCTTTGCAGTGCTTCAAGCACGGCATTGCCGGACTTGAGCGAGACTTCGCGCTCAGCGCTCTTGCCGCCGAACAGCACGGCCACGCGGCCGAAGTCCGCAGGCGCGAGGGTGGAAAACAGGGCGTCGTAATTCGTGGTCATTTCGACTTCCCCTGCGCAGCGGCAAACAGCGGGCTCGCCAGCAATTTAGGCGCAAGGCCACCGATGTCACCGGCACCCTGGCACAGCAGGATGTCACCGGCACGCAGCAGCGGCTTGACGATCGGCGCCAGGTCCACACCGCGCTCGATGTAGATCGGGTCCAACTGGCCACGCTGACGGATGCTATTGCACAGCTTGCGGCTGTCGGCGCCCGGGATCGGTTCTTCACCGGCCGGGTACACTTCCATCAGCAGCAGCACGTTGGCATCGGCCAATACATTGACGAAATCGTCGTACAAATCACGCGTGCGGCTGTAGCGGTGCGGCTGGTAAACCATCACCAGGCGGCGCTCCGGCCAGCCACCGCGCACAGCTTTGATCACGGCCGCGACTTCGGTTGGGTGGTGACCGTAGTCATCGACCAGCATCACGTCGCCGCCTTCAACCGGCAGTTGGCCGTAGACCTGGAAGCGACGGCCAACACCGGCAAAGCGCGACAGGCCTTCAACGATGGCTTCATCGCTGACGCCCTCATCGGAGGCGATGCAGATGGTCGCCAAGGAGTTGAGCACGTTGTGATTGCCCGGCATGTTCACCGAAACGTCCAGCGGCTCGCGGTCAGGGCGCAGTACGGTGAAGTAGGTTTGCATGCCTTCCTGGCGCACATTGATCGCGCGCACGTCGGCGTCTTCGCTGAAGCCGTAGGTCACGGTCGGACGCTTGACCTGCGGCAGGATTTCACGCACTACCGGATCGTCCAAGCACACCACGGCCAAACCATAGAACGGCAGGTTGTGCAGGAACTCGACGAAGGTTTTCTTCAATTTGTTGAAGTCACCGCCGTAGGTCGCCATGTGGTCTTCGTCGATGTTGGTGACCACCGCGACCAGCGGTTGCAGGTGCAGGAAGCTGGCATCACTTTCATCGGCTTCGGCAATCAGGTAACGGCTGGTGCCGAGCTGAGCATTGGTGCCCGCTGCATTCAGACGGCCACCGATGACGAACGTCGGGTCCAGGCCACCGGCGGCGAACACCGAGGCGATCAGGCTGGTGGTGGTGGTTTTACCGTGCGTACCGGCCACGGCGATGCCGTGGCGATAGCGCATCAGCTCGGCGAGCATCTCGGCGCGCGGCACCACAGGAATTCGGCGCTCAAGGGCTGTGGCCACTTCCGGGTTGGAAGTGTTCACGGCACTGGAGACCACCAGTACATCAGCCTCGGCAGCGTTCTCGGCGCGGTGGCCGATAAAGATCTGTGCACCGAAGGACTTCAGGCGGTCGGTGACCGGCGACTCTTTCAAGTCGGAGCCGGACACTTGGTAGCCCAAGTTCAGCAGGACTTCGGCAATCCCGCACATGCCCACGCCGCCGATACCGACGAAGTGGATACGACGGATGCGGCGCATTTCCGGTTGCGGCATGGCTTTTTGATTCTCAACCATGGGCCACCTCCAGGCAGATATCGACCACGGTGCGGGTTGCGTCAGGTTTGGCCAGGCGGCTTGCGGTGCTCGCCATGCTATTGAGTCGTTCCGGTTGCATCAAAACCTCGGTCAGGCGTGCGGCCAAATCGGCGGCGCCAGTCGTTCTTTGCGGCAGCAGGAAGGCAGCGCCCTCCCCGGCCAAATATTCGGCGTTGCGGGTCTGGTGATCGTCAATCGCATGGGGCAAAGGCACCAGCAAGGACGGCAGACCGGCGGCGGCCAGTTCACTGACGGTCAACGCACCAGCGCGACAGACCACCAGGTCGGCCCAGCCATAGGCTTGGGCCATGTCTTTGATGAACGGCTGTACATCCGCCTCGACACCGGCCTCGCGATAGCGGGTAGCGGTGATTTCATCGTGGTTCTTGCCAGCCTGGTGGAAGATCTCCGGGCGCAACTCCACAGGGAGTTGTGCCAGCGCTTGCGGCAGCAATTTATTCAGTGGCTCGGCGCCCAGGCTTCCGCCGAGGATCAGCAGATGCGCCTTACGCCCGGCCAGTGCCTCACGGGCAATGTCCATAAACAGTTCAGTGCGCACCGGGTTGCCGGTGGTGCGGCGCTTATCCGAGGCGCTGAAGGTATTCGGGAACGCTTCACACACCCGCGCGGCCAATGGCACCAGCAAGCGGTTCGCGGTACCGGCGACGGCGTTCTGTTCGTGCACGATCACCGGCACGCCAGCGAGCTTGGCGGCGACACCGCCAGGGCCGGTCACATACCCACCGAAACCAAGCACACATACCGGCTTCAATTCGCGGATGACTTTGCGCGCCTGCCACACGGCCTTGAGCAACACGAACGGCGCCTTGAGCAGGGACAATTTGCCCTTGCCACGCAGGCCGGTGACGTTGATCAAATGCAGCGGCAAGCCGGCATTCGGGACCAATTCATTTTCGATGCCGCGCGGCGTACCGAGCCAATGCACGGTGTAGCCACGGTTCTGGAATTCGCGGGCGCACGCCAGGGCCGGGAACACGTGGCCCCCGGTGCCGCCCGCCATGATCAGCACGTTAGCGCCCATGGTTCGGCTCCTCGGCAAAATCGCTCTCGCTGAATTCCATCTCTTCGCTGCCCAGGTGGGTTCGACTCTCCCACTCGATGCGCAGCAACAAGCCGAGGCACACGCAGCAGATGACCAACGAACTGCCGCCGTAGCTGAGAAACGGCAAGGTCAAACCCTTGGTCGGCAGACGACCGATGTTTACCCCGATGTTGATCAGCACCTGGCCAATCCACAAAAACGCCAACCCGTACGCGACATAGGCGGCGAAAAACTGTTTGGCTTTCTCGGCCCAAAGACCGATGTAAAGGGCGCGTACGCAGACGAATACGAACAGCGCAACGGTGCACAGCGAGCCCACGGCGCCGAGCTCTTCGGCAAGCACGGAGAACACGAAGTCGGTGTGCGCTTCCGGCAGGTAGAACTGCTTCTGCACGCTGTTCCCCAAGCCGACGCCCAGCCACCCACCGCGACCAAAGGCGATCAGCGCCTGGGTCAACTGGTAGCCGGAACCGAACTGATCGGACCAAGGGTCGGTAAAGGTAATCAGGCGCGCCATCCGATACGGTTGTGCCTCGACCAGCAGGTAAACGGCAACCACCGCCAGCACCACCATCAAGGCGAACCGGAACAAGCCCACGCCGCCGAGAAACAGCATCGCCGCCGCCGCGCCCATCATCACCACGGTGGCACCGAAGTCGGGCTCCATCAGCAACAGGCCGGCCATCGGCAGCAACACGATGAATGGCTTAAAGAAGCCCATCCAGCTTTCGCGCACTTCTTTCTGGCGACGTACGAGGTAGCCGGCGAGGTAGATCACCACGAACACCTTGGCGATTTCCGACGGCTGCACGTTGAACGCACCGAAGCCGATCCAGCGCATCGAACCGTTCACCTCACGACCGATGCCGGGGAGGATCACCATGATCAGCAGGCCGAACGCACCGATCAGCATCAGCCAACCCAGGCGCTGCCAGGTGGCGATGGGGATCATCATGGTAACGAAGCACGCGCCGAGGCCGATCACCAGGTACACCAAGTGACGGATCATCATGTACAGCGTGTTGCCCGACTGCACGGCGGCCACTTCGGAAGAAGCCGACGTGATCATCACCAGGCCCAGGCCCAGCAGCGCGAGGCAACCGGCGAGCATCGGGAAGTCGAGGTCGACGCCACGGCCAGTGATGATCGGCGACGGGTACGGCTTGATGATATCTCGCAAATTCATGCCAAGGCCTCCACGCCGCGGGCGAACAGTTGGCCGCGCTCTTCGTAGTTCTTGAACATGTCGAAACTGGCGCACGCCGGTGACAGCAGCACTGCGTCACCCGGCTGGGCCAGGGCTTGGCATTGGGCAATGGCGTCGTCCAGGGACGTGGCGCGCACTTGCGGCACGCCGTCACCGAGGGCGGCGGCGATCAAGTCGCTGTCACGGCCCATCAGCACCACGGCGCGGCAATGCGCAGCCACCGGGATTTTGAGGTCCTTGAAGTCAGCGCCTTTGCCGTCGCCGCCGGCGATCAGCACCAGCTTGCCTTCGATGTCGGCGCCAAGGCCTTCAATAGCAGCCAATGCAGCACCGACGTTGGTGGCCTTGGAATCGTTGTAATAGCCGACGCCATTGAGGTCGCGGACCCACTGGCAGCGATGCTCAAGGCCAGCGAAGGTGCGCAGGCTGGAAAGCATCGCATCGAACGGCAGGCCTACAGCATGGCCCAGCGCCAAGGCCGCCAGGGCATTGGACTGGTTATGCGCACCACGGATTTTCAGTTCGCGCACCGGCATCAGGTTCTGGAATTCGAAGGCCAGGTATTTCTCGCCGTTCTCTTCGCGAATGCCGAAGGCTTTAAAATCAGGTTTACCCAGGCCGAAGGTCCAGCATGGCAAGCCCTCGCCCATCAGCGGACGGCTCAAGGCATCCTGGCGGTTGACCACCACTTGCTTGGCACCCCGGAAGATCCGGTGCTTGGCCAAGTGGTACGCCGGCAGGCCGCTGTAACGGTCCATGTGGTCTTCGCTGACGTTCAACACGGTGGCGACTTCGGCGCCCAGGTCGTGGGTGGTTTCGAGCTGGAAGCTCGACAGTTCCATCACGTACAGCTCGACGTCATCGCTGAGCAGGTCCAGCGCCGGTGTGCCAAGGTTACCGCCCACGGCCACGCGCTTACCGGCGGCAACGGCCATCTCACCGACCAGCGTGGTCACGGTGCTTTTCGCGTTGGAGCCACTGATCGCCACGATTGGCGCCTTCGCGTTACGTGCGAACAGATCGATGTCGCCGGACAGCTTCACGCCACGCGCCGCAGCCGCTTGCAGGGCCGGTGTCGCCAAGGCCAGGCCCGGGCTCACGTAGAGCTCATCAGCGCGGCACAGAAACTCGACATCCAACTCGCCACAACGCACTTCCACGTGCGGGTAGTCACGGCGCAGCGTGACCAGCTCCGGTGGATTTTCCCGCGTATCAGCCACGGCAAACGACGTGCCCCGGTTCGCCAGGAAGCGAACCAGGGACATGCCGCTCTTGCCGAGGCCGACAACGATGCGGAAGTGGTCTGAAGCGATCAGGGACACTCGTTTCTACCTCAGTTTCAGGGTGGCAAGGCCGACCAGTACCAGAATCACGGTGATGATCCAGAAGCGGACGATCACGCGTGGCTCGGGCCAGCCCTTGAGTTCAAAGTGGTGGTGAATCGGCGCCATGCGAAATACGCGGCGCCCGGTCAATTTGAAGGAAGCCACCTGGATGACCACCGACAGGGTTTCCATCACGAACACACCGCCCATGATGAACAGCACGATTTCCTGGCGAACGATCACCGCGATGGTGCCCAAGGCCGCGCCCAGCGCCAGTGCGCCGACGTCGCCCATAAAGACTTGTGCCGGGTAGGTGTTGAACCATAGGAAGCCCAGGCCGGCACCGATCAGCGCGCCGCAGAACACAATCAGTTCACCCGCGCCCGGTACATACGGAATCAGCAGGTATTCAGCGAATTTCACGTTACCCGACAGGTAGCAGAAGATGCCCAGCGCACCGCCAACCATCACCGTCGGCATGATCGCCAGACCGTCGAGGCCGTCGGTCAGGTTCACCGCGTTACTGGAGCCGACGATCACGAAGTAGGTCAGCACCACGAAGCCGATGCCCAATGGGATGCTGGCGTCCTTGAGCATCGGGATGATCAAGGTGGTCTCGACCGCGCTTGGCGCTGTCGTGTAAAGGAAGATCGCAGCGCCGAGGCCGAACACCGACTGCCAGAAATACTTCCAGCGGCTTGGCAGCCCCTTGGAGTTTTTCTCGATCACTTTGCGGTAGTCATCGACCCAGCCGATGGCGCCGAACAACAGGGTCACCAGCAGTACCGTCCAGACGTAGCGGTTATGCAGGTCAGCCCAGAGCAAGGTGCTGATGCCGATGGACGACAGGATCAGCGCGCCGCCCATGGTCGGGGTGCCGGATTTTGACAGGTGCGACTGCGGGCCGTCATTGCGAACCGATTGACCAATTTGCAGGCTCTGCAGGGTGCGGATCATCCACGGCCCCAAGAACAGCGACAAAGACAGCGCAGTCAGCACACCCAGGATCCCGCGCAGGGTCAGGTACTGAAAGACCGCGAAGCCTTTGTGGAACTGTTGCAGATACTCAGCCAGCAGCAGCAGCATTAATGTCTCTCCGTACTTGAGCCACACAAGGCCGCGACGACGTTTTCCATCACCGCGCTGCGCGATCCCTTGATCAAAATGGTTGTGTTTTTGTGTTGTTCAGTCGCAGCCAGTGCCTGGATCAGCTCGGCCTGGGTTGCGAAATGCCGTGCACCAAGACCGAAAGCGTCGACGGCGTAAGCCAT
This sequence comes from Pseudomonas sp. D47, assembly GCF_045447305.1. Taxonomy (NCBI): domain Bacteria; kingdom Pseudomonadati; phylum Pseudomonadota; class Gammaproteobacteria; order Pseudomonadales; family Pseudomonadaceae; genus Pseudomonas; species Pseudomonas sp. D47. Next base: position 69,174 of record NZ_JBJGXU010000021.1, read on the forward strand.
GTTCGGGCCGACGGCGTAGAACGCGTCGACTTTGCCGCTAGCGTAAGCGCCGACTTCACGATGGGATTGTTCGGCCCAGTCGCCCAGTTCGGCGATATCGCCCAGCACCAGCACCTTGCGCCCGTCGAAGCTTTTGAGCAGATCGATGGCCGCGCAAACCGAGGACTGGTTGGCGTTGTAGGTGTCGTCAATCACGCGCATGCCGTTGGTCGCCAGTTGCGCAACCGTGCGGCCTTTGACTGGCTGCACCGCGCCTAGACCGGTGGCGATACCAAACAGCGACACACCCAAGGCATGCGCGGCAGCGGCAGCGGCCAAGGCATTGGCGACGTTGTGGTTGCCCAGCAGATTCAGTTGCACGTGCTCGCTACCTTGCGGGGTGTGCAAGGTGAAGGACGGGCAGCCACGGGCGTCGACGATGATGTTGGAAGCGTGGAAGTCAGCTGCCGCGTTCAACACGGCAAACGTCAGCACCTTGCGACCGGCGGCGCGTATACGCCAGGTCTCGAAGGCTTTGTCGTCGAGGTTCAATACAGCTGTGCCGGACGCATCGAGGCCTTCAAGGATTTCGCCCTTGGCTTCAACGATTTTCTCCGGGCCACCGAACTCACCCACGTGGGCGGTGCCGGCGTTGTTGATAATCGCAACGTGGGGCTTGGTCAGCGCCACGGTGTAGGCGATTTCGCCGACGCGCGAAGCACCCAGTTCGATCACCGCCGCCGTGTGTTCCGGGGCTAGTTCGAGCAGGGTCAGCGGGGCGCCGAAATCATTGTTCAGGTTGCCACGGGTGGCAAGCACCGGCCCGCGCGTGCGCAGGACACCGGCGAGCAATTCCTTAACCGTGGTTTTGCCGCTGGAGCCGGTGATGGCTGCAACCGGCTTATTAAAGGCGGCGCGGTTCAGTGCACCCAGCTGGCCGAGGGCCAGGCGTGTGTCAGCGACCAGCAATTGCGCCAAGGTGGAGTCCGCCACTTCGCGCTGCACCAAGGCACCCACGGCACCTTTGGCGGCGACGTCGTTCAGGTAGTCGTGACCATCAAAACGCGGGCCCGCCAAGGCGACAAACAGTTGCCCAGGCTTGATGTTGCGGCTGTCGATACTGACGCCGTCGAAACTGCAGTCGCTCGACACTACGCGGGCCGACAAGGCCTGGGTCAGTTCGCTGAACGTCATCGCTTTAAGCATGGGCGACCTCCCAGGCGGTCAGGGCGTGATCGGCCTCGACCAGATCGGAGAAGGCATGGCGTTCGCCGTTGATTTCCTGATAGTCCTCGTGACCTTTACCGGCCAGCACCACCACGTCGTCAGCACTGGCGCTGGCGATCAGTTGGGCAATGGCAGCGCCACGGCCGGCGACGAAAGTGGCCTTGGACGCATCTTTGAAGCCAACGCGGATATCGTCGAAAATCTGGCTCGGCGCTTCGCTGCGTGGGTTGTCGTCGGTGACGAGTACGCCATCGGCCAGGCGCTCGACGATCTCGGCCATCAACGGACGCTTGCCGCGATCACGATCACCGCCGCAGCCGAACAGGCACAGCAGCTTGCCCTTGGCGTGTGGGCGCAGGGCTTCGAGAACTTTTTCCAGGGCGTCCGGGGTGTGGGCGTAATCGACCACTACCAGCGGCTGCGAGCCGCCACCCAAACGCTGCATGCGACCGACCGGGCCTTCCAGCTTGGGCAGCACACGCAGGATTTCATCCAGCGCGTAATCCAGGCCAAGCAGTGCGCCAATGGCGGCCAGCACGTTGCTCAGGTTGAAACGCCCCAGCAAGGTGCTGCGCAAGTGGTGTTCGCCCTGAGGCGTGACCAACGTGGCGAGCACGCCTTCGTCATTAAATTGGGCATCGCGGCAGTACAGGTACGCGCTGGAATCTTCCAGGCTGTAGCTGATCAGGCGCGCTTCGCTGTCTTGCGCAGCCAACTGGCGACCGAATGCGTCATCCAGGTTAACCACCCGGCACCTCAGATCATTCCAGGCAAACAGCTTGGCCTTGGCGGCGGCGTAGGCCTCCATGGTGCCGTGGTAGTCGAGGTGATCGCGGGACAGGTTGGTCATCACCGCCACGTCAAAGGCCAGTGCCGTCACGCGGCCCTGGTCCAGGCCATGGGAGGACACTTCCATAGCAACCGCCTTGGCGCCGGCCTTTTTCAGGTCGGCCAAGGTGGCTTGCACGGCAATCGGGTTTGGCGTGGTGTGCAGGCCGCTTTGCAGCGCGCCATAAAAGCCGGTGCCCAGGGTGCCGACAATGCCGCAATGCTGGCCCAGCAGGTCAAGGGCTTGCGCGACAAGCTGGGTCACGCTGGTCTTGCCGTTGGTGCCGGTCACGCCGATCAGGTTCAGTTGACGGCTCGGGTCACCATAGAAGCGCCCGGCGATATCCGACAGCTGCGCAGCCAGGCCCTTGACTGGAATCAAAGGCACGTCAGTGATCGGCAGCACGGTGGCGCCTTCCACTTCGTACGCCACGGCGGCGGCGCCGCGTTGCAGGGCATCGGCGATGTGCGCACGGCCGTCGAACTTGCCGCCAGGCACGGCCAGGAACAGGTCACCGGCGCGCACATTACGGCTGTCCAGGCTCAACTCGCGAATTAGCAGATCGCGTCCGGCGTGGGCAAAAATCTTGTTCAAGCTAAGAGACATCAGCCGCGCCCTCCATTGGCTTTGGCAGCGGCGGCCGGTGGTCCGGCGTTCGCTTGTTGGGTGGGCGGCAGGTTGTCCGGCGTGATGTTCATCAGGCGCAACGTCCCGGACATCACTTTGCTGAACACCGGCGCCGACACCAGGCCACCGAAGTAACCGGCCTTGCTCGGTTCATCAATCACGACAACGATGGCGTAGCGCGGGTCGCTCATCGGACCGAAGCCGGCGAACAGCGAGCGGTACGAGTTTTCGGCGTAGCCCTTGGTGCCCACCGACGTTTTACGCGCGGTACCCGACTTGCCTGCCACGTGATAGGCCGGCACCTGGGCACGGAATACACCGCGCGGCGCTTCGATCACTTGTTGCAGCATGCCTTGGATGGTCTTGGCGACGTTTTCCGGAATCACCTGGGTGGCTTTCGGCGCTTCGTCGACGTGAATAAGGCTCAGTGGAACCATGCGGCCATTATTGGCCAATACAGAGAAAGCATGGGCCAGCTGGATCGCGGTTACCGATAGGCCGTAGCCATAGGAAAGCGTGGCGGTCTCAGCTTTTTTCCACTCGCGGTAGTTCGGCAGGTTGCCCACGCGCTCGCCGGGAAAATCCAGGCCGGTAGGCTGGCCCAAGCCGATTTTTTGCGCCAAGTGGTAAATGGTTTCGCCGCCGATATCAAAGGCAACTTTACTCATGCCCACGTTACTGGAGTTGATCAGGATACCTGTCAAATCCAGCACCGGACCTTCGGTGCGGGACACGTCACGAATGGTGTATTTACCCAGTTGCAGGGTGCCCGGGTAAACCTCGACTTTGTCGCTCGGCTTCCAGCGCCCGGTCTCCAGGGCGGCACTCATGGAGATGGCTTTCATGGTCGAACCGGGTTCGAACACGTCGATCATCGCGCGGTTGCGCATCATCGCCGGTTGCAGGTTGCGACGGTTGTTCGGGTTGTAGGTCGGCTGGTTGACCATGGCGAGGATCTCGCCGGTCTTCACGTCCATGATCACCAGGCTGCCGGCCTTGGCGCCGTTTTCGATGATTGCGTTACGCAGCTCGCGGTTGGCCAGGTATTGCAGGCGCAGGTCAATCGACAACGCCAAGGGCTTACCGGCCTTGGCGTTTTTGGTGACTTGGACATCCTTGATCAGTCTGCCGCGCCGATCCTTGATGACCTGCCGCTTGCCGGGCACTCCGGCCAGCCATTCATCGTAGGCGAGCTCCACCCCTTCACGGCCGTGGTCATCGATGTCGGTAAAGCCAACCATATGGGCGGTGGTTTCACCGGCCGGGTAGAAACGACGAAATTCCTCGATGCCATAAACACCGGGGACTTTAAGGTCGAGCACTTGCTGACCTTGTTCAGGGGTGAGCCCGCGAACCAGGTAGATGAATTCTTTATTGGCCTGGGCTTCCAGGCGTTCAGACAAGGCTTTTGGGTCCTGGCCCAGGGCGGCGGCGAGCGCCGGCCACTTGTCCTTGGCCACCTGCAGTTCTTTGGCGTTGGCCCACAGGGTGGTCACCGGCGTACTCACGGCCAGAGGCTCACCGTTACGGTCGGTGATGAGGCCGCGGTGCGCAGGGATCGGGATATGCCGCATGCTACGGGCATTGCCCTCGCCGATCAGGAACTCACGGTCGATCACCTGCAGGTCGATGATCCGCCAGGCAATCGCACCCACCATCAATGCCAGCAAGCCCAGCATGAGACGGAAGCGCCATGGGTAGAGTGCGCCCTCAAGTTTCATCATGGCGCCACCATGCGAACTTCGGCCGCGCCCGGAATGTGCATTTTCAGCTGCTCGGTGGCCAGCACTTCGATGCGGCTGTGCGCGGTCCAGGTGCTTTGCTCGAGGATCAGCCGGCCCCACTCCGCCTGCGCTTTATCACGCACGCTCAATTCCCCGTACAGGGTATTGAGCAATTGGCGGTTGTAGTGGGCGCTGTAGGACACCGCAATCGCGGACACCAGCACGCCGACAAACAGCAGCAACATAAAGAAGCTGCCGCCCGGGAGGGGCTTGGCGAAAAGCTTGCTCACCGCAGCTTCTCCGCGACGCGCATAACGGCGCTACGGGAACGTGGGTTGGCCTTGAGTTCCGCTTCGGAAGCGAACTGCGCTTTGCCATGGATTTTGATTTTCGGCACAAAGGCTTCGAAACGTACCGGCAGGTTACGCGGCAGGTTATCGGACTCGCCCTTGACCAGACGACGCATGAACAACTTGACGATGCGGTCTTCCAGGGAGTGGAAGCTGATCACAACCAGGCGACCGCCCACTTCCAAGGCTTCCAGTGCGGCTTCGAGGCCGGCTTCCAGATCGCCCAATTCGTTGTTGACGTGAATGCGCAGGCCTTGGAACGCGCGGGTCGCCGGGTTCTTGCCCTTTTCCCAGGCAGGATTGGCGACTTTCAGCACTTCGGCCAAGTCGGCGGTGCGTTCGAACGGCTGGATTTCGCGGCGCTCGACCACGGCACGGGCCATGCGACCGGCGAAGCGTTCTTCGCCGTATTCCTTGAATACACGGGTAATTTCTTCATGGGGCGCAGTGGCGATGAACTCCGCCGCACTGATCCCACGGGTAGGGTCCATGCGCATGTCGAGCGGGCCGTCGTTCATGAAACTGAAGCCGCGCTCCGGGTCATCGAGCTGCGGCGAAGACACGCCCAGGTCGAGCAAAACCCCGGCCACCTTGCCTGCCATACCGCGCTCGGCGACTTCGGCACCCAGCTCGGCAAAGCTGCGCTGCACAACGACAAAGCGGCCGTCTTCGGCCGCTAGCGCTTGCCCGGTGGCAATCGCTTGGGGGTCTTTGTCAAACCCGAGGAGTTTACCGTCGGGCCCGAGCTGACTGAGGATCAACCGACTGTGCCCGCCCCTGCCGAAGGTGCCATCCAAATAGCAGCCATCCGCGCGTACGGCGAGAGCCTCAACGGCTTCGTCAAGCAGTACGGTGATGTGGTTAAAGCCGCTATCAATAGTCACAGGATCAAATCACGCAGTTCATCAGGCATAGCGCCCGGTTGTTGAATAGCAGCCAGGTCAGCTGCAGAAACAGCATCCCAGGCATCTTCGTCCCACAATTGGAACTTGTTCAGTTGGCCGACCAGCATTGCGCGCTTATCCAGCTTGGCGTACTCGCGCAGACGCGGAGGCACCAGGAAGCGCCCACTGCCATCGAGTTCGAGGTCGACGGCATTACCAATCAGCAAACGCTGCAGGCGGCGGTTTTCTTCACGCAATGAAGGCAGAGCGCGCAACTTGGTTTCGATCAACTCCCACTCATCGAGCGGGTAAACACATAAACAAGGGTCAACGGCATCGATCGTGATGATCAACTGCCCGGAACTTCGCGAAATCAGCTCGTCGCGATACCGGCTCGGCATAGCGAGACGGCCTTTTGCATCGAGACTGATAGCGTTAGCTCCGCGAAACACAGATGCGTTTCTCCAAATTTTAGCGTTTTACGTTCAAAAAACCCACTTTGTGCCACTTTCCGCCACTTACGCACACTATAGGAATGCGCCCACCACACCGTCAAGGCACGGATTCAAGGAAAAGCCTTACAGAACGGAGATTTAGGAACGCAAAAGGAGGAGAAACGCGAGTTCTGCGATGTTTTTGACTCAACAATCGCAAATAGCTCATAGAGCTACGGCTCGAAGTTAAAGTAATTTATTAAGAGTAAGATTTTTTTGGTATTACGAAGACGCATCTGCCAATGATTTGGCAGGGAGGGATTCTTGCGTTACTACCGGATTTCTGCCCGAGATTCGGACAAAAGGAAAAAAGGTGGAGAGTCGATCTGTAAGCCGGGTTCTGTCTTGAACAGTCATTCGTCTACGATGGCCATCACTGGACATCTTTAGCAACCTACCCGGTCCCAGCGCGGGCCACGCCTTGGGACCCTATTTGGTCTTGCTCCAAGTGGGGTTTACCTAGCCACGAACTGTTGCCAGTCGTGCGGTGCGCTCTTACCGCACCTTTTCACCCTTACCGGCACCGAAGTGCTTAGGCGGTTATTTTCTGTGGCACTTTCCGTAGGCTCACGCCTCCCAGGCATTACCTGGCACTTCGCCCTATGGAGCCCGGACTTTCCTCCCCCCCCTAATTTTCATAGAGGGCAGCGACTGTCCAATCGACTCTCCGCCGCGAAGGTTAACGGCACGGCGGGCTGAGGACAAGTATTAAAAGTGCGCCAATGCCATCACGTTCAGACGGAATACCGCTTTGCCCCCGGAACTATTCGGCCTTCTGTTTATCCAGCGCGGCTTGATACAACACATTCTTGCGTACGCCGGTAATTTCGGCCGCCAAGGCTGCAGCCCGCTTGAGCGGCATTTCCTTGAGCAGCAAATCGAGAATACGCATGGCCTCGCTGCCCACCGCATCTTCGTCTTCCGGAGCCGTCCAGCCAGCCACCAGCACCACGCACTCGCCGCGCTGCTGGTTGCTGTCGCCCTCGACGAAGGCACGTAGCTCCTCCAGCGGCAGGCCTTTGAGGGTTTCGAAGGTTTTAGTCAGCTCACGCGCCAACAGCGCAAGGCGCTCGCCGCCGAAGACCAGTTCCATGTCTTGCAGGCATTCAAGGATGCGGTGCGGGGCTTCATAGAAGATCAGCGTGCGCGGCTCTTCCTTCAAGGCCTGCAGACGCGCGCGGCGCCCAACGGTCTTGGCCGGCAGAAAACCCTCGAAGATAAAGCGATCCGACGGCAACCCGGCTGCTGATAATGCAGCAATCAGCGCGCACGCCCCCGGAACAGGCACTACATTGATACCAGCAGCACGCGCCTGTCGGACCAAGTGGTAGCCAGGATCGGAAATCAGCGGAGTACCGGCATCGGAGATCAGCGCCACATCGTCACCGGCCAGCAAGCGCGTGATAAAACGGCTGCCCTCTTCGCGCTCGTTATGCTCGTGGCAGGCGGCAAGTGGCGTGCTGATACCAAAGTGCTGCATCAAACGCTGGGAGTGTCGCGTATCTTCCGCCGCGATCAGTTTTACCTCGCGCAACACTTTCAGCGCCCGAGCACTGATATCGTCCAGGTTGCCAATGGGCGTCGCCACGACAAAAAGCGAGCCTGCAGTGGAATTCAAAGGACCTGGAGCAGTCAAAACGCACACCTCGATGGTTGGGAAAAGTCGCATTGTAGCGCGTAGGCGCCTCGATACTATGCCCCCGAGGTCGGCCGTCTATACCTGCTGGCAACATTTGTACGACCTAAATTGACGGTTTCACGCCAGTAACATCGCGCCTGGGCCAGTGCTTGGGTACAATTCCACGCTAACTTGATCGGTATCAGGAACACTTACATGATCGCTTGCCTGCGGCTGCTCTCCGCCCTCTGCCTCGCTGCCTTATTGGCCGCTTGCGCCAGCTCGCCCTCGTCCAGCCTTGGCGAACTCCCCCGGACCCCGGATGCCAGTATCGAGCAACTGCTCGAACAGGCGACCTCCGCCAATACGCCAGAAAAGGCCGCGATGCTGCGTCTGAGTGCGGCAGACCTGGCCTACCACCAGAACAACCCAGGCCGTTCGTCGCAGATTCTTGCGCAAGTGCCCCTGGATGTACTGAAGCCTGCCGCGCAAGTATTTGCCAGTACGCTGGCTGCCGAACTGGCGATGACTCGCAACCAGCCCAAGGCTGCGTTGACGGCGCTGAACCATCCCAGCCTGCAAAGCCTGAAGGAGCTGCCGACCGACCAGCAGATCCGTACGGGCACCGTGCATGCCCGCGCCTATGAAGCCGATGGCCAGACCCTGGCTGCCGCGCGTGAGCGTGTCGCCATGGCCCCGCTGCTGACCGGCGACGCCGCGGCCAGCAACCACGACGCCATCTGGTCGCTGATTGCGGCGCTGCCGGCTGAACAACTGCAAGCCAGTGGCAACCCGACGCTCGACGGCTGGATCAGCTTGGCCAAGGCGGTCAAGGGCGCCGGAACCCTGGAGCAACAACAAGCCGCCATCGATACCTGGCGCGCGCAGAACCCAGGGCATCCAGCGGCCGTCAATCTGCCAACCCCGCTGACCAAGCTCAAGGAACTGGCCAGCCAACCGCTGAACAAGATCGCTTTGCTGCTGCCGCAAGAAGGTCCGCTGGCAGGTGTCGCCAAGGCGCTGCGCGAGGGCTTCATGGCCGCTCACTACCAGGCCGAACAAGCCGGGCAGAAGCCGCCGGTCATCGAGTTCTATGACAGCTCGCGCATGTCCTCCATTGACGACTTCTATGCCAAGGCCCAGGCCGCTGGCGTGCAACTGGTGGTCGGCCCGCTGGAAAAACCGCTGGTCAGACAACTCGCCTCGCGTGGGCAATTGCCGATCACAACCCTGGGGCTGAATTACAGCGAACTGAATGAAAACCCGCCGCAACTGTTCCAGTTCGGCCTGGCCGCTGAAGACGAAGCCCGTGAAGTCTCGCGTCGCGCCCGCGCCGACGGCCTTCACCGCGCCGCCGCCATGGTGCCCAAAGGCGAATGGGGCGAGCGTGTCTACAAGGCCTTCCGCCAGGACTGGGAAGCCAATGGCGGCACCGTCGTCGGCGTCGAGTACGTCGACCAGCCAGTGGCCCTCGCCCAGCAGATTGCCGAGCTGTTCCAACTGCGTAAAAGCGAAGGCCGCGCCAAGAGCCTGCAAAACACTGTTGGCACCGACGTAGCGGCCCAACCATCGCGCCGCCAGGACATCGAGTTCATCTTCCTGGCTGTGACGCCGCAACTGGCCCAGCAGATCAAGCCGACCCTGAACTTCCAATACGCCGGTGACGTGCCTGTGTATGCGACGTCCCACGTGTTCAGTGCCAGCGGCGACAAGAACCAGTACCTGGACATGACCAACGTCATGTTCTGTGAAACCCCTTGGTTGCTCAACACCACTGACCCGCTGCGCAACCAGGTTGCCGCACAATGGCCACAGGCCAATGGCAGCCTCGGCCGTTTGTACGCGATGGGCGCCGACGCCTACCGCCTGGCACCTCGCCTGGGCCAACTCAAGGCGCTGCCGGATACGCGCGTTGACGGCCTCTCAGGCAGCCTGGGCATCGGCGGCTACCAGCGCGTTGACCGCCAGATGCCGTGGGCGAAGTTCGTCGGCGGTGACATTCAACGCCTTCCGGACACCCCGCGCTGATGCCCGAGCGGTCCAGTGCACAAAGCGGCAAGGATGCCGAACTTCAAGCTCTCCAGTATCTGCAACAACAGGGCCTGCGCCTCCTGGCGCAGAACTGGTTGTGTAAACGCGGTGAGCTTGATCTGGTCATGCTTGACGGCGATACAGTAGTATTCGTCGAAGTCCGCTACAGAAAACACGCACAATGGGGTGGCGCGCTCGCCAGTATCGACGGGCGCAAGCGTCAGAAGCTGATACTCGCCGCGCAGTTTTTCCTGCAAAAAGAGCATCGCTGGGCTGACTCCCCCTGCCGTTTCGATGTGGTTGCCATAGAAAGCACACCGTCTGGCCACGCTGATCTGAACTGGCTGAAAGATGCCTTCGACAGCTGATTCACCGGACATTTTCACCACACACTTTTGCTCTTTGCTTTGCGGGCTGCACACACCTGTGCCAAACAGCCGCGCTACTTAAGGTCACACAGATGGACATGCAATCCCGAATTCGCCAGCTTTTCCAGGCCAGCATCGACACCAAGCAACAGGCGATGGACGTACTTGCACCGCACATCGAGCAAGCCAGTCAGGTCATGGTCAATGCCTTGCTCAACGAGGGCAAAATGCTTTCGTGCGGCAACGGCGGTTCGGCCGGTGATGCCCAGCATTTCTCCTCCGAGCTGCTCAACCGCTTCGAGCGCGAGCGCCCGAGCCTGCCGGCCATCGCCTTGACCACCGACACGTCGACGATTACCTCGATCGCCAACGACTACAGCTACAACGAAATTTTCTCCAAGCAGATCCGCGCCCTGGGCCAACCGGGTGACGTGTTGCTGGCGATTTCCACCAGCGGCAACTCGGCCAATATTATTCAAGCGATCCAGGCCGCACATGATCGCGAAATGATTGTCGTAGCATTGACCGGACGCGATGGCGGCGGCATGGCCTCGCTGCTGTTGCCGGAAGACGTGGAGATTCGCGTCCCGGCCAATGTCACCGCACGCATTCAGGAAGTCCACCTGCTGGCGATCCACTGCCTGTGCGATCTGATCGACAGCCAACTGTTCGGGAGTGAAGAATGACCGTTAACCGCCTCAGCCTTTTGGCCATTACGCTGTGCCTCGCCATTAGCGGCTGCAGCACGGCAATCACCGCGACACGCGACACACCCATTCAGGATGACCGGGGCACACGCACTTTCGGCAGCAAGATTGATGACTCGCTGATCGAAACCAAGGTAGAAGTCAACGTCGCCAAGGCTGCTACAGACCTGGGCAACGGCGCATCGCGCATCGTCGTGACCAGCTTCAACGGCGTGGTGCTGCTCGCTGGCCAAACCCCGCGTGCCGACCTCAAGGCCCAGGCTGAACAAGCAGCCTCGACCGTGCAACGGGTGAAGAAGGTCCACAACGAACTGCAAGTCATGGACCCGATCACGCTGCTGGCGATCAGCAACGATGCCTTGCTGACCACCAAGATCAAGGCACAGATGCTCACCGACAACGCCATTCCGGGCTCGCGCATCAAGATCGTCACCGACAACGGCATCGTCTACATGATGGGCCTGCTGACCCAGGCGGAAGCCACTCGGGCGTCCAACTTGGTACAGGGCGTGTCAGGCGTGCAGAAGATCGTGAAAGTGTTCGAATACATCGATTGATGTAAACGACAGCCACAAAAAAGGGCGCCGTGCATTGACTGCACGGCGCCCTTTTTAGTGGCCTGCGTTTATTGGTACTGCTGGTACGGGTTGCCTTGGAACTGGTTGTTCTGCGCAGGCGCCTGCTGTTGCTGCTGGCCAGGCTGGCCGTACTGCTGGCCTGGGATCGGGCCGAGGTTAACCTCGACGCGACGGTTCTGGGCGCGGCCATTCACGTCGGCGTTGCTGGCAATCGGGTTATCCGGGCCGGCACCGCGTGCGCTCAGGTTGGTCGGGCTAACGCCTTGGGACGTCAGGTAGTTGGCCACGCTCTGCGCACGGCGCTGGGACAGGTCCATGTTCAGCTGGCGGCTGCCAGTGCTGTCGGTGTAGCCGACGATCTGGATAGTGTTCTGGTTGAACTGCTTGAGCGAGTTGGCCAGGTTGTTCAGCGGGGTGTAGAAACTGCCGGCAATATCCGCCGAGTTGGTAGCAAACGTGATGTTGCCCGGCATGATCAGCTTGATCTGGTCGCCTTGGCGCTGCACTTCAACCCCAGTGTTGGCCATGCTTTCACGCAGTTTCTTTTCCTGCTGGTCAGCGTAGTAGCCGTAGCCGGCAGCACCGAGGCCGGCGATGGCACCCCCTATCAGCGCGCCCTTGCCGCGGTTGTTATGGTCGATGGCTGCACCGGCTAATGCACCGGCGAGGGCACCCAGGCCGCCGTACTTGGCGGTTTTGCTGATACCGCCTTGCGAACCGTTATTAGCCTGCCCCTGGCTGCCGTCATAAGGATTGGGTGAGGCGCAACCGGACAACAGGGCTACAGCGGTAGCAACAACAAGAAGACGACGCGGAGTAAACATGAAGGGAGCTCCTACTTTTGCATTCTGTGGTGCAAAGGACATTGGCAATGGGCCTGTGCCGAGTTTTGAACGCGACAAACGGTAAAAATTCCGTGGCGGTTTCCAGAGCCGCGACAAAAGGCCGGCCACGTTTGCTGCTTTGGAAAACGTAGCAGACGTAGGCTGAACGCGGGCTGTGTTTTCGCAAGCGGGGTGTCTATCCGTTATTTACGTGATGGCAGATATGGGCTGAGCCCTTACGGCGGGTCACTTTTGGAAAAGAGCCCGATTCGAAGCTCAGTACATCCGGTAAAGGGTGTACTGCTCTTTAGGCTGTACTCGGTCAAATGTGGGTGCTGGCTGGCCTGCGATGCAGACACCTCGGTGTATCAGGCATAACCAGATGACCTCGAATGGAACAATTCGATAACAATCAGGATGACCCATTCAACCACATGGCAGTGCGGGCGGGAGATATCATCTTTGTTCTTCCTCCCACGTCCGGAGCAAGACACTTAGGTGCAGCCATCTTTGTTGAGTAACGTCAGGCAGATCGTCTAAGAACGAGTCAAAAGACTTTGCTTCTTAAGATCGTGATGCGGGGATGTCCTTCCATGCTCACTGAACCTGATGAGCATTTTCCGTTGCATGCAAATTTCGCATGCAAACCAGAACGCCTTTACGTTTCCACCTTCAGCTAATTATGGGTAACGTTTCCCTGGCAGCAGGTGTCCGCCCGCGTCCCTTCGACATAACAATAATTCAGTTGAGGTAAGCCCCATGGAAAGTTTCCCCCGCTATCCACCTAGCCCATTGGGTGCTCAAACATCTGAGTACCAAAGCCCGAGCATTCTTTCCACGCCAACTATATCGGCCCTACTACTGGTTTGGTACAAAACTTATTCCCTGGGCCCATGCGCGCGAAAGGAGTTGCGATTCTACTTTTTGTTGCCAGTTTTGCGAAGCTTGCGACAGTTCCACAATTAATAGGATTCCTCTCAGACGCCCTGCCCACCTAATTAGTGAACCCGAAAGTTCGCTACGATTCGTCCTTTTAGGCTGCGCATTTACTGGATCCTGGGCTGCCTATCACTACTGGGCAGCAGCGTACTATATAAACATGGAGCTTAGAACATGATTAAACCTATCTTGCCTTTGCATATTCCGCATGCTGACATCGCCTATTTAGCTAGACCCTTGTCCGGTAGCGCACACGTCACGTTGGGCTGGAGTATACCGGATAACGGCGTGTCGCCACTGTGCGCGGGTTTTACCAACTGGGATGGCGATGAGTCTCCTTTCAAGACCTTGGATTACGATGAAATTATTTTAGTGCTTGAAGGTTACTTTGGTTTTGAACTTGAGGACGGTCAACGGTTTGTAGGTGGACCGGGCGATACGTTGAGAATATCGAAGTGGACACGGGTACGCTATTTTGGTGAGGGTGCCAAAGCATTTTTCGTCATTACTCCACCCGCCCAGTTAAACTTAGCAGAGCGAAAAATATATGCAGATCAAACTTCGCCCGAATGACGACTGTACTAATGGCTGGTCGGCAATTCTGCATCCCCGAACGCCTGCTCCGGCTCTAAAAGAAGCGATCAGTGCCGACTGGCTGGTCATCGGCGCAGGTTTTGCCGGGTTGGCGACGGCACGTCGTCTTGCGCAAAACTGTCCTAATGATCGTATTATCATCTTGGAAGCGGGTGTTGCCGGCGACAATGCCTCAGGGCGTAACTCGGGTTTCGCGATCGACGTGCCGCACAATGTCGGGAGCTCAACCGCCGAGCTTGAAAAAGCCGTCAACTACAAGCGTTTAATGAACGCCGGCATCGCTCACCTCAAAGAGGTCGTTGATACGCATTCCATTGACTGTAGCTGGAGTCAACGCGGTAAATATCACTGTGCTGCATCCGCTAAACTCGTTGACTCTCTGCTCAAACACCATGCTGAAGAATTGGAGAGGCTCAAAGAACCTTACGTATGGTTCGATCGCGATCAGTTGCGCGAAAGGCTTGGGACGTCCTTTTTCCGTTCGGGCATCTACACGCCGGGATGCATTCTTTTAAATCCTGCCGCCTTGACCCGAGGCTTGGCGGACACCTTACCCAATAACGTTGTGTTGTATGAAAACAGCCCTGTTACGTGGCTGGACTTCGAGGGGAAAGTGCATGCCAAAACAGCGTTCGGAGAGGTGCGGGCTCGGAAACTCATTCTTGCGAATAACGGAAGTATCGGCCAATTACCCGGCTTCGAACGGCAATTATTTACAGTGGCTTCATACGCAAGCCTGACGCACCCTTTAAGTGAAGAACAAAGGTTGCGACTGGGCAATATCGAAGAATGGGGCGTCACACCTGCTAATGCTATTAGCGGGGCAACAATGCGCTTTACGCAGGATCATCGTCTTCTTATTCGACAGCAATTCGATTACACCCCATCAATGAGCGTCACCGAACAATCAAGAATTCACGTTCGCGGGCAGCATCGGGACGTTTTTCTTTCGCGTTTTCCGGAGTTGAGCGATGTTCAAATGGAACATTTCTGGATGGGTTTTTTTAGCATTACACGAAATGGTTCCCCGCGTTGGGGGCGGGTAAGGTCCAATACTTATGCGGCGGCGGGCTGTAATGGCGTGGGAATCTCAAAGCAAACTGTTTCTGGGGTAACACTCGCGGATCTGGCGTGTGGCATTGAAAACCCGTTGATTGACGACATGTACGCTTTGGGGGAGCCTACACGCTTGCCTCCCCGGCCATTATTGGATTTGGGTGTAAAAGCCTACCTCGCCAAGGAGTGTTGGAAAGGGCGAAAAGAATACTGACGAACCCAGAGGCGCGTGCCAATTTGAACAGCCATCGAAAGCGATTGCCTCCCTTGCAGACCATGGAAGCCTTTGCGGCTGCCGCCACTTATCTCAGTTTTACCAAGGCGGGGGTAGAGCTGAACCTTTCTCAAAGCGCTGTCAGTCGTCAAGTGAAGCAACTGGAGGACAGAATAGGCGTGCCTCTGTTCCTGCGACGTCACAAGGTTCTCGAACTTACCAAAGCAGGGCAAATTTTACTGGAGGGGGTGGGGCGTAGCATTGATGAATTAAGGCGAAGTATAGACGCTATCCATTCTATCCTGAGCCCTACCATTACCATTTCTGCCAGTACCGCTATCGCGAGTTTCTGGCTACTGCCTGGCATTGCGGAATTCAAAGCTGCCTACCCAGAAATGCGCGTGCGTGTCATCGCCGCTGACGAGCATGGTTACTCAGGACTTCTCAATGGTGAGACAGATTTCGCCATTATTTATGATCAATTGCCATCGTACGGCTTTGAGGGAACAGAACTGTTCGACGAATTAATCTTCCCGGCCTGTTCACCGCTCTATCTGCACCCCCGTACTATCGCAGCTGCGGCTGATTTAATGAGCGAGACACTGATTGATTTTGAGATCAAGCATTTACGAACTGTCAGGGGATGGTCTGATTGGTTTCGTCAAATGGGTATGCCGATCGGAGAGGCGAGATACTCATTAATGGTATCCAACTACGACTTGGCATCACGGGCAGCTCAAGCAGGTCAGGGCATCACGTTAATGTGGTCATATGTTGCGCCGCTACAGGAATTCCGAGCCGGACGTCTGATCCGGCCCATCGACGTTTTTGTGAGGACAGGCCACAAAGAATATTTGATCCACGCACCGTTACTCCAAAAGTCATCGGCTCACGAAGTGTTCAGAAATTGGCTCGTCGCTTACGCTCAAAAAACGAGGGAGGATATCGATGCGTTTTTTTCTGAAGCAGACGCTTGAGCACTGAGCTGATTAACCACATAGAGAGATGAATCTATTACAGGAATAATGACTGCATTCATGGCTTGCAGCTCAAGATTAAGCTTCTCTTTATCTAAGTGAGAACAATCCGTCGCTAGGACTGTTTGAGTCCTGAACTAAAAGGCCATCTGCTACCGAACTGTAAATACCCCGAAACGCGATAGAGCGCTAGTATCAGCCTCGAATGTTTCGTCGAAATAGCCCTCAAGGCTTTTTTCGAATTCATGCGGCAGTTTCTGTTGACAGAAAGGACAGTCACGTCAGTAAGGCCCAAGGACTTCATACTGAACCTGATGACCATTTTCCGTTGCCTGCAAATTTTGCATGCAAACCAGAACGCCTTTGCGTTTCCACCTTCAGCTAATTATGGGTAACGTTGCCCTGGCAGCAGGTGTCCGCCCACGCCCCTTCGACATAACAATAATTCAGTTAAGGTAACCCCCATGGAAAGTTCCCCCCCGCTATCGACCTAGCCCATTGGGTGCTCAAACATCTGAGTACCAAAGCCCGAGCCTTCTTTCCCCGTCAACGCTGGTTGCCTAACTGGGTCTGCCCGCATCGGAGGTTATGATGTCGATACACACCGTGACTGACATACCCGCTTCATCAAGCGCCGAACATCCCGGTATTCTCCGTGTCGCTGGCGCGTGGATCACACTTTTCCTATTGACCATCGTATACATCATAAATATGGCCGACCGTTTTGTGCTTTCCACGTTAATAGAACCCATCAAGCACGCGTTTAATTTGAGCGATACTTCTGTCGGTTTTCTTACCGGTGTTGCGTTGGCTATTTTTATGCTGTCGGTCGTGATTGTTTTTTGGGGGGGCTTGAAATGAAGAAACCAGTGAATTTGGTTGACCCCGTATTGGCAGCTGGTGTGGCGTTTCCGGCGTTTGCTCAGGCGGCAACGAATGGCAGCGCCCTACCCAATGGCAGCATTGCAATGAGTCGCGACGCGGCCGCTGACTCCAACTCGGACATCGTAGTAACCGCGCAAAACCTGCACTGCTTCGACCAGATCGCGCTCGATCCCGAAGGCAGGCTTGTCGCCAGTATCGAGGGCGACGTAACCGCGACCGGCGTCCAAGCGACGCACAATGCCGTCGTCCTGCGCCGGCTCGGCGAAGCGCGGCTGGCGCCGGTCCGGCAGGTTGCGACCTGCGACCATTGCACCTTTTCGGGGGTCGCGGTGGCCAGCAACGGTGCGGTCACCTACCTGATGCGACGTCCCGACGGGCGCACGGACGTGATCGTCGATACGGCCGGCCAGCAGCGCACGCTGGCGAGCATCGACGGCAATGCCTCGACGCCGCGCTGGTCGCCATCGGGATCGGCGCTCGGCCTGCTCGTCACGATTGCGCCGCGCAAGGAAACCGGCCCGACCCAGCCGGGCGCGCGCACGATCGGTGAGCAGGGAGCGAACGAAGATCGCCAGCGGCTCGCGATCGTCGATGAAGCAACAGGCGCGATCCGGTTCGCCAGCACGCCCGAGCTGTTCGTATTCGATTTCGACTGGGCGCCCGACGGTGCAGGCTTGGTCGGCATCGCGGTCGCGGGCCATGCCGAACTGCTCGCATTCTGCGCGAATACTGAAAGCGCGGGACGGTTGGTCGTGGCCCCGCAGCGGCAGCTCATGGGTGCCCGCGTCTCGCCGGACGGTACGCAGGTCGCGTTCATCAGCGGTCTGATGTCGGACTATAATCAGGGCGGCGGCGACATCTACACCGTCCCCATCGCCGGCGGACCGGCGCGCAACGTCACGGCAGGTGCCGACGCGACGTTTAATGCAGTCCAGTGGCAGGGGCGGCAGCTGGTTGCAGCGGGCGTTCGCAAGAACAGTGTGATCGTTGTCAAACTCGATCCTGCAGATGGCCGGTTGAAGACGCTCTGGTCCGACGCCACCTCCGCCGTCTCAGCCAATGGCGGTCACAACCGGATCGTTCTGTCGCAGGACGGCAAAAGCATCGCGGGCATTTACGAGGGCTATGATCGTGCGCCCGAGCTGATCGCGGGCGGTATACCGCATCCCACGGTCGTGTCGGATGCCAACCGCGCGATGGCAGGTATTGCCAGCGGACAAAGCATCACCTGGTCGAGCGACGGCTACGACGTCCAAGGCTGGCTGGTGACGCCTCTGGCGTCCACCCAGCACAAACGCAGGCCGCTCGTCGTCGTCGTCCATGGCGGGCCGTCGGACTACGGTGGACCAGAATTCATCTGGGAAGGCTGGCGTCGCGGCCTGATTGAGCGTGGCTATGCGCTGTTCTTTCCCAATTTCCGTGGCAGCGCCGGCCGGGGCGAAGCGTTCCGACAGGCCAATCTGCTCGATCTGGGCGGCGGCGACCTACGCGACATTCTGTCGGGCGTGGACAAGGTCGAAAAGACGATATCGATCGATCCCGACCGGATCGGAATCACGGGCTTCAGCTACGGAGGTTTCATGTCTATGTGGGCCGTGACGCAAACCCAACGTTTCAAGGCGGCGGCAGCGGGCGCCAGCATCGCCAACTGGGTCAGTTATTACGGGCAGAACGGGATCGACAAATGGTTGCTGCCCTATTTCGGCGGCACCCCCCATGACAACCGCAAGGCCTATGAAGCGGCATCGCCACTCAACTTCGTCAACACCGTCACGACGCCCACGTTCATCTATGTCGGCGAGCGGGATATCGAGACGCCGCCGGTCCAGTCCCGCGAATTCTGGAAGGCTCTACGCGACAAGGGCGTCCCCACGACGTTGATGATCTACGCCGACGAAGGGCATCGGCTGCGCAATCCGAGCAACGCCGCCGATGCCGCACGGCGCATCGTCGACTGGTTCGATCACTACATGCCCTGCCCGGACTGCTGACGCTATCGCCGAGTGGTCACCGGGCGCCCGCCCTCTGTTTCAACTGCCCCGACGCCAGGAAGTGCTCAAGGTGCGCGTGAGTATGGATAATACTCACCACCTTCAACCCCAACGCATTAAGGCGCGCCAGGATCAGCTCATGATGACCGCCCGGGTCAACCACAATGGCTTTTTTTGGTAATCGGGTCACCGATGATCGTGCAGTTGCACTGCAACGGCCCGACGGGAAAGGTTTCACGGATCAGCGCGCCTTTTTTCGATATTCATGGGCGTTTCTGCAAGCGCTATGGCACATTCCAGGCGCAGTATGGTTGACCTTACCCCCGCCCCGCTCCGGAAGGGATCAAACCTGCGGCATCTCAACTGCTAAGCTGTTCAAGCGCCATTGAATCAGTAGCACTGTCCAAGACCGCAGCGCATCGCGTTTGGAGCAAGACATATGGCGAATCAACGGGTCATCTGCGAACACTGCGACTGCGTGTACGAAAAAGTTACGCTCGCCAAGCATCAAAAAGCCCTGTGCACACGCTGCGAAGGCGTATTGCAGCGCTACAACGGCCTGTCGGTGCAACAGCGCCTCGCCCTGAGCGTCACCGCCGCCGTCCTGTGGACGTTTGCTAACTTCTACCCAGTGATGAGCATCAGCCTGCAAGGTTTGAAAAACAGCGCGACCCTTTGGGATTCAGTGGTTGCGTTGAGCCTGGGGCCGATCACTTTTATTGCGTTGGTGGCAGCAATTTCCATCATCATCGCGCCGGTGTTCCAGCTGCTGTTGCTGATCTGGGTCTTGAGTTTCGCCCTGTCCGGCAGGCGCTCACCGGCGTTCAAGCTGTGCATGCGCTGGCTGGAAGCGCTGAGGCCGTGGAGCATGCTTGAAGTCTGCCTGCTCGGCGCCATGGTGGCGGTGTTCAAGCTGGCAGGCATGCTCGACGTGATACCCGGCACCGGCCTGTTTGCGTTAGCGGCCCTCAGCCTGTTGCTGATCCGCATCGCCGGGCGGGATGTGCGCGACCTGTGGGACACCTTATGAACTCACCGCCGACCGCCCGCGAGCTCAACCTGTGCCTGTGCCACACCTGCGGCCAGCCCTGCGACATGAGCGCCGCGCCCACCGAATGCGACCGCTGCGGCGCGGCCCTGCACTGGCGCAAAGAGCACTCGCTGACCCGCACCTGGGCCTACCTGCTCACGGCCCTTGCGTTTTATGTGCCGGCGAACTTACTGCCGGTGATGAAAACAACGATGCTCGGCTCGGGCGCAGACAGCACTATCATGAGCGGCGTGCTGGAGTTCTGGCAGCATGGCGCCTGGGACATTGCCCTGATCATTTTCATCGCCAGTATTGCGGTGCCGGGCATCAAGTTCGTGTCGCTGGCCCTGCTGCTGATCACCGTGCAGCGCAACAGCCTGTGGGCGCGCAAGGAGCGCTCGAAGCTGTTCCGGTTTGTCGAGCTCATCGGCTACTGGTCGATGCTCGATGTGATCGTGGTTGCGCTGGTGGCCGCACTCGTCCAGTTCCAGGCGCTGGGCACCATCGAGCCGCGCCTGGGTATTTTGTTTTTTGGCCTGGTGGTGGTGTTTACGATGCTGGCGGCCATGAGTTTCGACCCCCGGTTGATCTGGGAAAACCCACACAACGAGGAGCGCTTGGATGACGCCACACAACACTGACACGCATACAAGCACATCTGCTGCCACGCCTGCGATCAAGACGCGGCGCTTCAGCGTTTCGCTGGTGTGGATCGTGCCGATTGTCGCGGTGCTGGTGGGCATCTCGCTGGTGGTTCACAACGTCCTGCAACAAGGCCCGACCATCACCCTCAACTTCAAGACCGGCAGCGGCCTGGTCGCCAACAAAACCGAGGTCAAATACCGCAACGTGGTGATCGGCCAGGTGTCCGACGTTGCCCTGAGCGATGACCAGAAAAGCGTCAACGCCACCATCAAGCTGGCCAAGCAGGCGGAAAGCTTCACCCGCGAAGACTCGAAGTTCTGGGTGGTGCGCCCGCGCATCGGCGCCGGTGGCGTGTCCGGCATCGATACCTTGCTGTCCGGCGACTACATCGGTGCCGACATCGGCCAGTCCGATACCCGCGCCAAACAGTTCAAGGGCCTGGAAAACCCGCCCCCCATCACCTACGGCGAGCCGGGCAAACGCTTCACCCTGCACACCCAAGGCCTGGGGTCGCTGGATATCGGCTCGCCGGTGTATTACCGCAAAATCCCCGTGGGCCAGGTCGTGGCCTATGAGCTGGATGCCGAAGGCAAAGGGGTGAATATCGAGGTGTTCGTGCATGCGCCCAACGATGTGTATGTCACCGAAAACACGCGGTTCTGGAATGCCAGCGGCATTGACCTGAGCGTCGGCGCCAATGGTTTCGCGCTGAAAACCGAATCCTTGTCGTCGATGCTGGCCGGCGGCATCGCGTTCCAAGCGCCGCCCTACAGCCCCAATGACAAACCCGCCGACGAAGACCATGCCTATGAGCTGTTCGACGACCAGCAAAGCGCCCTCGCCCCTCCCAACGGCAAAGGGCAATACATGGTCTTGCGCTTTGATCAGGCACTGCGTGGCCTTAAAGTCGGCGCGCCGGTTGAGTTCCTCGGCGTCGAGTTCGGCAAAGTGGTGTCGATCAACTTGGATTACGACGCCAAGAAACGCAGCTTTCCGATCAACGTCGGCATCGTGATTTATCCACAATTGCTCGGGGAGGCCAATACCAAGCTGCTCCAGGCCACCCAGCATGACCCCAACGATGAGGCCGGCGGCGTGCGCTTGATCGGCACGTTCATCGAAAATGGCCTGCGCGCCCAGGCTCGCAGCGGCAGCCTGCTGACCGGCCAGTTGTACGTCGCCCTGGATTTCTTCCCGAAAGCCGAGAAAGTCGCGTTTGACCCGAGCCTGCGCCCGATCAACATACCGACAATCCCTGGCAACCTGGAGCAACTGCAGGAAAAACTCGAAGGCATCGTCAACAAGATCAACCAACTGCCCATCGAGCGCATTGCCGGTAACCTCGACAGTAACCTGGTCGAGCTGCGCAAGGGCCTGACCCAGTTCAATGCCAAGACCCTGCCGAGTGTGCAGAACACGCTGTCTGACGTGAGCAAAACCTTGCAATCAGCCAACTCAACCCTGGCCGAAGACTCGCCGCAACGCGAACAACTGACCCAAACCCTGGATGAACTGGGCCGCATGTCGCGCTCCTTGCGCGAGCTGTCGGATTACCTCGGCCGGCACCCCGAATCGCTGATTCGCGGGCGCCCCGACAACGCCGCGCCGACCGGCCTGCAAGGCCCACCCCGCAAATGAGCATTGGAGCAGCCATGACGTTTCCGTTGAAAATCACCTGGGTCACCGCCTTGCTGTTACTGGCGGCCTGCAGCAGTGAGCCGATTGCGTTCCACACCCTGACCCCGGCGCACTGGAACAACAGCACGCGCGCCGAAGCCGCGGGTATCCGTATCGAAAGCATCAGCGTGCCGCCGCAGGTCGACCGGCCGCAGATCGTGATTCGCCAAGGCGACAGCGGCGTGGCGATTCTTGAAACCCAATGGTGGGCCGCCAGCCTGGCGGATGAGCTCAAAAGTGCGCTGGTGGATCAACTGGCCAACAGCAACGCCCGGCAAGCCCTGTCGTTGCGCGTTGAAGTGCAGCGCTTCGACTCGGTGCCCGGGCAGTACGCGTTGTTCGACGTGAGGTGGCGGCTAAGGCCGACCGGCGGCGGTGATCGCCCTGCCCTGAGCTGCCGCACCACCTTGCAGTCACCCGCAGGCCCGAGCATCGACGACGTGGTGGTTGCGCACCAGAACAACGTCAAACGTTTCGCTGCGCTGATCAGCCAAACGGTCGACAAGTCCCTGCAAGCGTGCCCGACGGCGCCGTAGACCTTAAGTAATACGCGGTAAACATGTGAGAGCTGGCTTGCCTGCGATACGCATGGGTATCTACGCAAATTTTTGTGTTGCGCTGAGCTTTTGACGGGGTTTTTAGGTAGGTA
>NZ_JBJGXU010000210.1:0-312 GCF_045447305.1 Pseudomonas sp. D47
CACCCAGCCCACGACTTCGCTCTCAACCCAAGCCACGGCTCTCTCACCTAGTGGGACGGACTTCGGAAAGTTGCCTTCTTCGATATACTTGTAGATCGTGG
Organism: Pseudomonas sp. D47; assembly: GCF_045447305.1. NCBI lineage: Bacteria > Pseudomonadati > Pseudomonadota > Gammaproteobacteria > Pseudomonadales > Pseudomonadaceae > Pseudomonas > Pseudomonas sp. D47. The sequence goes on from NZ_JBJGXU010000210.1 coordinate 102, forward strand.
AGCGCCCCAGACCAGTGGCATGCTTGACTTCTTTCAGACGAATTAATCTCATGAACTGTCTCCTCTGCTTGTTCAGAGGATGGGCAGGGTCGTTATAAAAATACTTACTACCTCCGCACCACACGAGCCAACTCGATACTTCTTGATGCGTTGAGGCTACTCAGATCCGTCCAGGCGAAAGCTACGCATGGCGCTAACTCTGCTGCTACCG
>NZ_JBJGXU010000211.1:0-310 GCF_045447305.1 Pseudomonas sp. D47
CAATGCCGTCGGTGAACGTGAGGTTTATCGGTACGACGATCAGCACGTCATTCTTGAGCGGCAGTTGGCCGGTGGGGCGAGCTTCTTCTGGGAATGGGAGCGGTCTGGCAAGGCGGCGCGCTGTGTTCGGCATTGGGCCAGCTTTTCGCAGATGGACACGCGGTATGCGTGGGAGGACGGCGGCAAGGTTACGGTTTACAACACTGATGGTAGCCAGGAAGTTTATGTCCATGACCAGCGGGCGCGGCTGGTGCAGCGCATTGATCCGGACGGCGCTGAACATTTCAAATCCTACGACGCCAAGGGGCGA
>NZ_JBJGXU010000212.1:0-310 GCF_045447305.1 Pseudomonas sp. D47
AGTTTGGTCGTTTTGCTACGAGAAATCGCAGAAAGAGAGGGCTAGGTAAGCCGGAGACATTTGATTTTCTGGGGTTCACTCATTGTTGTAGTACCCACAGAAACGGGCGCTTTCAAATCCTGCGGCTGACGGTAAAGAAGCGAATGCGCGCGACGCTTCACGCCATTGGCGAAGAGCTGAATCGTCGTCGCCATGAGCCAATCCGGATGCAGGGTCAATGGCTAAACCGAGTAGTCAGTGGATACTTCAATTACTACGCGGTGCCAGGAAACCTGGTGCGTCTTAGCGGGTTCAGAAAAGCTATTTGCCG
>NZ_JBJGXU010000213.1:0-309 GCF_045447305.1 Pseudomonas sp. D47
AGCGGCCCGCGCCGTAATGACAAGACGTATATGGCTCAGGAGCGCGCCGAACAAGAAGACGCCCGTTTCTTTCGCGTGGAAGTCCGCGACTTCATCGTGCCAGAGGCAGCGGCACATCTGCCCGACGCCGACAGCAGCCTTGGCCCACGACCACAGGTCACCTTAAAAAAAGCCGTCAATCTGGTAAAGGAAATGCCAGGTATTGGGCTGGAGCCCAATCGCCATCATGTGTTGGAAGTCAAAGCGCTGAGAGCCTACAGCCCGCTGATATCGCGAGGCAAAGAATTCTGTGCGCTGAACAACTATCAC
>NZ_JBJGXU010000214.1:0-306 GCF_045447305.1 Pseudomonas sp. D47
CGGTAGCAGTCCTCGCCATACGTAGCTTTCGCTTGGACAATCTGAGTAGCTTCAACGCATCAAGAAATACCGAGTTGGCTCGTGTGGTGCGCAGGTAGCAAGTATTTTTATACCGACCCTACCCATCCTCTGAACAAGCAGAGGAAACAGTTCATGAGATTAATTCGTCTGAAAGAAGTCAAGCATGCCACTGGTCTGGGCCGCTCCACGATCTACAAGTATATCGAAGAGGGAAACTTTCCGAAGTCCGTCCCCCTAGGTGAGAGAGCCGTAGCTTGGGTTGAGAGCGAAGTCGTGGGCTGGGTC
>NZ_JBJGXU010000215.1:0-303 GCF_045447305.1 Pseudomonas sp. D47
AACACCACGGGCGTGTTGCCAATGGGCACGAATCGAGCACTCTGGAACATATGCACCAAGGTCAAGGTGCCGTCTTGCTTGCACGCTGCAACGGTGGTGCTGGGCAGGATAGAGCGATCGATCGGCGCGACGAGCGCCACCTCATTCCCGACTTTGAATACCTGCTCGACATCCAATGCCGAAAAGCTAAAAAAGCTCTCCGCCCAGGCGTCGTAGGTATTGAGGCAGCGTCTGAAATCGCTGAGAACGGATTCGACGTCGCGCGTCTTTGAATCCATGGCGGCCAGCACCAGAAGGCCAATG
>NZ_JBJGXU010000216.1:0-294 GCF_045447305.1 Pseudomonas sp. D47
CCGAGGCGGCCTGACAGCCGACCTGATCTCTGAAACTGAACTCAATCTAATGTGGGAGCTGGCTTGCCTGCGATGGCATCAACTGGTTATGCCTGATACACCGAGGTGTCTGCATCGCAGGCAAGCCAGCTCCCACAGAAAAGCAGAGCATTGCAGTGCTGGCAGCCAAACTCGCTCCCACATTGGGATCTCATTACATCAGCTAGATAGGCGTCTGCTCTGCTTCTGCTCTGCTTTTGCCTTGCTTTTGCTTCTACCACTCAGGTCGGCTACTAGGCCGCCGTGCTCTTGCTT
>NZ_JBJGXU010000217.1:0-291 GCF_045447305.1 Pseudomonas sp. D47
CCCGCCGATGTCCCGAGGATTGGTGATAGGCCCGTTGTAGTTGCCAGTCACCATCATGCACATGCAGTTCGCCGTGAAGGCATAGATGTGGTACAGCGGCAGCGGCGCGATCATCACTTCCTGACCTTCGCGTAGCAGCGGCTGACCGTCGCGGCCGAACTGCCCGAGGCAGGCCCGCGCCTGTTGCATGTTCGCCACCAGGTTGCCGTGGGTCAGCATGGCGCCCTTGGCCAGGCCGGTGGTGCCGCCGGTGTATTGCACCACCGCGATGTCGTCGAGGCTGATGTTCAT
>NZ_JBJGXU010000218.1:0-291 GCF_045447305.1 Pseudomonas sp. D47
CTGAACGTCAGCCTCGACGACATCGCGGTGTTGCAATACACCGGCGGCACCACCGGCCTGGCCAAGGGCGCGATGCTGACCCACGGCAACCTGGTGGCGAACATGCAACAGGCGCGGGCATGCCTCGGACAGTTCGGCAGCGACGGTCAGCCATTGCTGCGCGAAGGTCAGGAAGTGATGGTCGCGCCGCTGCCGCTGTACCACATCTATGCCTTCACGGCGAACTGCATGTGCATGATGGTGACCGGCAACCACAACGTGCTGATCACCAATCCACGCGATATCGGCGCC
>NZ_JBJGXU010000219.1:0-289 GCF_045447305.1 Pseudomonas sp. D47
TCCCAGCATGGCGACTTGTTGCGCCATGAAGTGGGCGCCGCCGCAGGCTTCCATCACAACAGTACAAGGCTCGATGGAAGCTAAATGCTGGAGCAATCCTGCTCGATTAAACTTTTTGCGCAGCAGTAGATGGCCACGCTCATCTTGTTCGTGAGCGTGATAGCTGTGCTTACCAAGGTCAACGGCGGTGATGTCTACTTTGCTCATGGCTGCGGTCTCCGATAGATCCCCCTGTGAAAGCTTAGTGGGCGTTCACAGGGGGCGGCGGGGGTAGCCATCTCATTATTTG
>NZ_JBJGXU010000022.1:0-90330 GCF_045447305.1 Pseudomonas sp. D47
TGTTCCGGCGCCTCTTTCCAAAGCGTTGCTTAGCGCCCGATTTGATGAGCCAACACAATCGCTGACCGAGTGATGCCGGGCGAGCTTTTACACCATCAGGAGTGTGGGGTACGCAGGAGCTGAAGAACAAACGACGCTTTGACTAACCGCTCGGCAAAAAAAGACCTTGGCGTCCCAAGGTCTTTTTTACTGCTAACACGGTTCAGCGGGTGCACCACGATCCAAATGTGGGAGCTGGCTTGCCTGCGAAGACGCCAGCCGCCATACCCTCAAACCAGCCGCTTACACACCAACAGCCTCCCCCTCCTCCATCACCCCATTCGGCAACATCCCATTGGCCAAATCATCCACCACCGCCTTCGCCATCTCCCCCAAATAATGCGCCGCCCAGGCGTAACGGTCTGCGCTCTTGTCCATGGCTGTATCCAACGCGAGCATTTTGGAGCAGTGAAGCAGCTCGGAGGCATGCTCCAGGGCGTCGCGAATGGGTACGCCGGAGTTGACGCGGAATAGGCGGTGGAGGTTGGGCTGTTCGCCGCAGGTGGAGAAGGTGATGACGCCGAGGGTTTTGTTGAGGGGTGGGTTGATCATTGAGCACCTCCGAGTTGGGCGGTGGTGTGGATTGCGGTAATACGAGGATCAAGCCTTTCAGAAACACTCATTGGTATAGCTCCCATTCTTCGAAGAGAGCTGCCCCATTCGTTTCCAGGCGAATGGGTGGCAGCTGTGCGCAGGCTGGAAACCGGGGGAATAGGCAAACCCGGCAGACTCGAAAGTCTCCCACGCACAGCCGCCATAACACGCATATGCTGGCACAAAAGTGGCGCCAGCGGTCGTGATAAATGGTGGCACCTGTGCGCCTATACCCACGGGTTTCCAGGCCCGGTCGCCTCATAAAGACGACGATCAGGACGGTAATCTGAAAGCGGGAGACCTGAAAGTATGCTTTTGTATGTACAGATTTCCGCTCCCTGCCGAACCTGAAACTCAGGAACTCAAGGCGCCAACCCTTCTCAACAAGCCGGCAAGCAAGTAAAGGGGACGAATTTATTCAAGCCCCTGCAAGCTGGTGAACGGTGAATATGTGATCAGATCATCCGTCATCAAAATAGACCTGAGCAGCATCAAAAATTCCGATGACCTCCACTCAGTGTTAAGCAACTCACTCAACTTCCCCGGATGGTACGGTGAAAACTGGGATGCCTTCTGGGACGCTATCAGCGCCTTGGTGGAGATGCCCAAAGAGCTTGAATTCTACGGATGGAAGGCTTTTTCAGAACGCATGCCTCACGATGCCAAAATGCTGCAGCAATGCTTGTCGCAACTAGCTGCCGAGTTCCCAGAACTTGCGCCAGAGGTACGCTATTGATGTAGCCATAGCTCAGTCGATCACCTGCTTGGAGGCCCTGATATAAGCAACCTCAACTACCCACTTTGGGGTCGCTAGAAACCAGCTGACTTTTCCCACACCCACCATCGCACAAAGCCGACATCAACCTCTGATTCCCCCCCGTACGCTCACTCCCCCGCACAAGGAAGTGAGCCCGTCATGCCAGAACGCGCGTACCCCATCACCGAAGAGGACCAACTCAAACGGCGAATCCTGACTCCGCAGCCGAAGCGGGAGCCCTATTCGCCGCCGATAGATTTATTCGACTCAGCACCCGCCCCGGCGCCTTCGCCCGCAAAGCTTCCCGGCTGCGTGTTCACTAAACCCTGCCAACTGCCCGACGGCATTATTCGCTACAACAACCCCACCGGTTACGTACCGTTGGAGCTGATCAAGGATTACGGCCATTTCAGCCTGTTGGGTGGGCGCGAGGTGGACAGCCGAGGCGCGGTTGCCTTGAGCAAGATCAGCGGCAGTGCGCTGCCCGTTGGTTTGGGGCAATTGGCGTTGCGCTCAGCGGTGGTGGAGTCCGCAGTCGGCGCCGCTGGCACTGTGGCGGGTGGGCTGTTGGCGGGGTTAGTGGCGCTGGCTTGGCCGTCGGCGCTGGGCGATAGCGCGCTTTACAGCGAGGAGCAACTGCGTTCGCTGCAACGGGCGCGGTCGCAGATGCGTTTGCATGTGGAGCAGCGTGAGGATGGCACGCTCAAGGGGTATGGGTTTTACACGGGCAACCATGCCGATTGGCAGATGATTGATGTGGTGCAGTTCCAAAGCCGTGGCGATCAGTTTGTGGCGGATTTGGGTGAGGGCGTGGAGCTGATCTGGACGCCTGCGGTTGATCGGGGCGACACGCTGGGTATTCCGGCGTTGGAGGCTGCACCGCAAGCGCCGGTAATTTGGATTTACCCGCCGACGGAGAAGGCGGCGCAGATTCTGGTGAACCCGATTTATCCGCCGGAGTATCGGGATTTTATTCTGGTGTTCCCGGTGGAATCGGGGGTTCGGCCGCTGTATGTGGTGGTTAGCGTTCGGGCTGGGGATCACGCCTACCAAACCAAGCCTAAACTCTTAGCTGCGTTTCCAAAGGCAAGATGGGCACGCTCGAAAACGTCCATGAAAGGAGGAGGTAAACGTCCTAGATGGAAAGACCCCGATGGGACAATCTATGAATGGGACTCTCAACATGGAGCTGTGGAAAAGTACACCAAACATGGAGTGCATCTCGGCGAGTTCGACCATATAACCGGTAAACAACGAAAACCAGCCGACCCTAGTAGGAGGGTAGAGCCATGAACCACGTAATTATGGGCGTCTTGCCCAACGAGGATTTTGCGTCCTTTGAGCAAGAGCTATCTCTATCCACTCAAGAGCTAATGAAGATTATGGGATGGAGCCAGCCTGAGGATTGCGTATTTGATTACCCATTGACGGAAGAACAAACACTCAAAATAGAAGAGGCGTGCGCTTTAAAGCTGCCCAACCACCTTGACCTGTTCCTTTCCTCGCACGAGTAACCAACCTAAGAGAATTCAACTTCATGCGTAGACTTTCACTGACAAACAAAAAACTCCGCAACATCCCCAGGCACCTCAGGGCCCTGACCCGTTGGGCCAACAGCTTCGAAGGCTGTTTCTACGAAGCGTTACCGCCACAACCTGACTACGTGACCGAAAGAATCCCCGTCATCGAAAATCTTGTTGAGGGCAAACAAACCACACCGGAAATTCAGGCGCACTGCGCTCAACAGTTGATCAATGTCTCAGGCCATCTGCTTGAAGCACGACCAGACGACGCCCCTGAATACTGGGTTGTCGCCTGCGTCGTGGTTCCGGACATGTTCTCAAGCCGAGTCTGTGTCTACACCGATAAAGCGCGTTACCTGGGCCACACTCAACCTTTCGACTATGACCACTTCCGCCAAACCCGAATCACTGGCCGAAGCCTCTCCAGCGAATGGAACCTGACAATCCCATCAGGGCTTCACGAAGTCGGCTTTCACTTCACGCACGAGAATGAAGACGGCGATATTTTCGAGTCAGAGCATTGGTACTTTGGCGAGGTCAGCACGACCGACGAAGACCCAGGCGGTGAGCGCTGGAAGTACCAGACTTTCAGGTCCTTCCAGGCGCAGCACCCGCATTTGTTCGGCTCGGCCTCTTAGCTCGACTTCACCCCACTCCCCGCCCCCTCAACCAACACCCGATTCGCCGGGTCCGTGACATCAAACACCTGCTGCACACACACCTCCCCCTTGAACTGAAACTCCACCAAATACACCTTCGCCCGCTCCGGCACGAAGCTGCTGAGCACCGGCCCGCATATTGAGTAGATACCCGGTCGAGACTCTCTCGCGGTGCTGGATACGGTCAACTGCTTGCCCGGATCAGCCTGTATCTCCAACTGAGGAAAGCGCTTGAGCCCGGCACTGGCGACCGTCTGGTTTAATTTGGCGATCCAGTTGAAAACCCGGCCTTCGCCGGTGTCCATCACCGTGCCGAGGATTTCCATGCGTGGGTCGGCGTCGCCCTCACGGCGTATCGAGAATTCCACCGGCGCAGTGCCGCCATAGGCTTTCATCACTACTTTGGCGTGGTCTGCGTCCACGGCCACGGTTTTTTGGCGCAGCTGGATGCCGTCTTTGAGCAGGGAGGGCGATGAGTCACGCTGGTTGGATTGGCAGGCGCACAGGGCCAGAGCGAGGGTGAGCAGCGCGATTCGCTTCATGGGGGATGTCCTTATAGAGGGTGAACGTGATGACTGGAGCGGAGTTTAAACGAATGATCTGCAGCAGAGCAGCAATGCGGGCGCTTGGGTTGGGCAGGCGTACCGAGGTGATCCCATCGTCGCCTCGCTGGGGCTCGACAACTCCCACCGTTCCTACATGCCCTGCATTTCCTATATTTCCTACGCGCCCCACATTTCCCATATTCCCCACCGTTGAGCCGGGGCCGCTTCAGGTTTGGTTGAATACCAACCGCGCACACAACCCGCCCTGCTCCAGGTTGTGCAACATCAACCGACAGCCGATCTTGCCCACGATCATGTCCACAATCGCCAAGCCCAAGCCCGCGCCATTGGCGTTATCGCGGCTGTAGAACCGTTCGAACAAGCGGCTCAGTTCGGCTTCATCAATCCCCGGGCCTTGGTCTTCCACGCTCAAGCAGTTAGCGCCAATCAGCACTTTCACTTCGCTGCCTGCCGGGGAAAAATTCAGCGCATTGGTTACCAGGTTCTGCAGCGCGATGGCCAGGGCCACCGGTTCGGTTTCCACCCAGCAATCTTCGTTGCCTTCCAGCACTAGCTCCACGCCCTTGTCCATCGCCAGTGGCGCCAGCTCAGCGAGTTCTTCGCGCACTAATTCCATCAGTTGCACGGGCTTGCACACGAGGTTGCTCAGGTGCGGTTCGATGCGCGCCATGGTCAGCAATTGGCTGCCAACCCGTGTCGCGCGGTCCACACCCTTCACCAGAAAGTCCAACGCTTCGCGCCGTTGCTCCTCGGTGGCGGCGCTTTGGGCGTTTTGTGCATGGATGCGCAAGATGGCCAACGGCGTGCGCAGTTCATGGGCAGCATCGGCGATAAACCGGCGCTCGCGTTCCAGCAGGTCATCCATGTGCACCAACAGCCGGTTCAGCGCGGTTTGCATGGGTTCCAGGTCGGAGGGCAGGGGCTTGAGGCTCAACGGTTGCAAGGCGTCGGTGTTACGCCCACGAATCGCCAGCACCATGGCGCGCAGGGGTTTGAAGCCCCAGCCGATGGCCAGCCAGATCAGTACGGTCAGCAGCGGCACGCCGATCAAGGTGGGCCAGAGGGTGTGGCGCACGATGCGTTCGATCAGGTCTTGGCGCATGTCGTCGCGCTCGCCCACCCAAATCAGCAGACCCTGCTGTGGGTCAACGAGGAGGAAGGCGCACCAGTCGTTGCCGTCGTGGGTCAGGTCGTGGGCGCCGAGGTGGGTGGGCGGTGCATCGAGGATCGGCGCTTGGGCGGAGCGCACCAGGAGTTGGCCGTCGGTGCGCCATACCTGGAAGGTCAGCGGCGTTTCATAAGGGTGGGCGGCGCCGTCTTCGCCGATGCGGCTCATGGCGTGGTCGAAGGCTTGGTAGAGGCGGTCAAAGTCGGCCTCACCGAGGTCGCGTTGGCGCAGCACGCCTTGCAGCAGGCGGGCGCTTTGGGCCAGTTGGGCGTCGTAGACTTCTTCGATTTCGTGGTGGCTGTCGCGCAGCATCAGCCAGCAGATCAGGGCGTCGCCCAGCAGGATCAGCATCAGCACGGGAATAAGGATGCGCGCGCGAACCGAGTTCACGGTTTGAGCACCAGCACATAGCCAACACCGCGCACGGTGCGGATCAGCTCTGTGGATAACTTTTTGCGCAGGTTATGGATCAACACTTCCAACGTGTTGCTCTCAACCCGGTCCTGCCAACCATATAAAGCGCGGGCCAGGCGCTCGCGGGTCACGACTTTGCCAGGGCGCACCATCAGTTGGTGCAGCAGTTGGTATTCCATCGGGGTGAGGATGATGTCTGCGTCCTGGTAGCGCACTTGCTGGGTGGCGGGGTCGAGGCTGACGCCGGCGTGTTCCAGCATCGGTTGCGCGCGGCCCTGGCTGCGGCGCAACAGGGCGCGCACGCGGGCTTTGAGTTCTTCGACGTCGAAGGGTTTGATCAGGTAGTCGTCGGCGCCTGCGTCCAGCCCGGCGATGCGCTCGGTGGTGCCGTCGCGGGCGGTGAGGATCAGCACCGGCAAGTCGTGTTGCTCGGCGCGCAGTTGTTGCAGCAGGTCGAGGCCGTCGAGGCGTGGCAGGCCGAGGTCGAGCAGCAACAAATCAAAGCTTTCCGTGCGCAGGGCGTGTAGGGCGCTGAGGCCATCTTGCAGCCAATCCAGGGTGTAGCCTTCGGCGCCCAATGCCACGCGAATGCCCTGGCCGAGGGCACGATCATCTTCGACTAGGAGTAGGCGCATAGCAGATTCTCTGTAGGAAACGGCGGAATCATGCCGGTTCTGGTGCGGGCCCTTGCGGGAAAGATGTTACGCCACGTTGCCAACTAAGGTTGCGCTAAGGTTGGTTTTGCACTGTGAACCTTCCCACGTATGCAGAGAAATATTCCTGCGTTTATGGGACCAGGTACGGGACAACCTGTCGTTATCCATGCTCACCGGCCGCAGGAGCACCTGCCGGATGAACATGCGCAGTTATCCTTTTTTCCGACAGGTTCTCTATGCGCCCCGTTTTACTGATCTGCAGCCTGCTAGGGGTCTTCATCGCCGCCTGGCTTAGCCATCCGCCCCATGTGCTGGCGCCCTTTGCCCAAGCGAGCCCGAACAATTCAAAGGTCGCGGCGGCGCCGCAATACACCAGCCGCTTCGTGTCCTCGCAACTCACCGACTTTGTGCACTCCTCCTCCGTCACCGCCCTGCCCGGCGGCGACTTGATGGCCGTGTGGTTTGCAGGTTCGCGCGAAGGCGCCGCCGATGTGCAAGTGCGCACCGCGCGGTTTGATGCGCGCAGCGGTGAATGGGGCGCCGAACAGGTGCTGGCCACGCGCGAAAGTACCCGCGACGGCACTCAGCGCTACATTCGCAAACTGGGTAACCCGGTGATTGCGCTGGGGCCGGATAAACGCCTGTGGATGTTTTACGTGTCGGTGTCGGTCGGCGGCTGGGCCACCAGTGCGATCAACGTGATGGTCTCGGAAGACCTCGGTGCGAACTGGTCGGCGCCGCGGCAATTGGTGACCTCGCCGTTCTTTAATATCAGCACCTTGGTGCGTGCCGCGCCGGTGTTTCACGCCGACGGTTCTATCGGCCTGCCGGTGTATCACGAGTTCATGGGCAAGTTTGCCGAGTACCTGTACTTGAGCGCCGACGGTGCGGTGATCGACAAATTCCGCATCAGCCGTGGCAAGAACTCTCTGCAACCGACCATCGTGGCGCAGGATGGCCTGCGCGCCGTGGCGATGTTGCGCTATGCCGGTGACACCTATCACCGCGTGCTCGCCAGCCGCACCATTGACGCCGGCCAAACCTGGAGCGAGCCGTACCCGCTGGAGCCGGCCAACCCCAACTCATCGCTGGCGGCGGTGGCCACCCGGGACGACGGTTTGTTGGTCGCCCTCAACGACCTGCAAGACGGCCGCTTCAAGCTCAGCCTTTACGGCACCGATGCCCAGTTCAGCCAATGGCGCACGGTGATAGAGCTGGACCAGTCGCCCGACCCGCTCGGCCAGCCGTTCGCCCATGAGGCCTACAAAGAAATCATCGGCGAAGGCTTCCGCTCCTCCAGTGGTGCCCAGCGCCTGCCGCTGGAGCAGCGCTTTCTGAGCAACCTGGATTACCGCGTGTGCAAACCCAGTGGCTGCGATTTTGAGTACGAGTACCCGTACTTCAGCCGCAGCCCGGACGGCATGTACCACTTGGTGTACTCGTGGAATAACACCTTTATCAAACATGTCAGCTTCAACGAAGCCTGGCTGGCGGAGCATTTGTAATGGTTTCTGTGTGGCAAGCCCATTTGAGTTTTGTGCTGCTGGGGTTTGTGGCGTTGTGTGCCCTGCGCTTTACCGCACCGTGGCGGCCGTGGCTGCTGCCGGTGTTGGTGGTGCTGAGCTTTATCCCGGTGAATGAACTGCCCTTGGCGGCGTATGTGCGCAGCTTTACCGATGACCTGGCCATCAGCACCTTGGTGTTGCTGGCGTGGGTGGGGCTGTGCCGGTTGGGCGTGGTGCAGCCGGTTACTCGTCAACATCAGCTGCAACTGCTGGTGCTGTTTGGCGTGCTGAGCCTGCTGTTGTACCCCGCCACGCTGGGCCTGACGTATTACGACCCGTACCGCTGGGGCTTCAACCCTCGGCCGATGATTGTGCTGGTGGGCGCGGCGGCGCTGTTGATGCTGTGGCTGCGCAATGCGCTGGCGGTGTGGATGCTGGCGCTGGGCACCCTGGCGTTCGCGTTGCGGCTCAAGGCGTCGGAGAACTATTGGGATTACTTGGTCGATCCGCTCTTGACGGGCTACTGCATAGTCGCAGGATCCTGGCTGCTGGTAAAAGCAGCCTGGAAATACCCGAGCCGAGCACTGTCGAGAAAGCAATGAAGTTCAAAACTGTGGGAGCGGGCTTGCCCGCGATAGCGGTGTATCAGGTACCGGGTAAGGTGGCTGACACTCCGTCATCGCGGGCAAGCCCGCTCCCACATTTGCCCTATGTAGTTTTTGAAATTGGGAAGAGTCAATGATGGGTGTGTTGCAATCACGCCGCCTGCGCTACGGCGTGGGCGCGATCGGGTTGGTGTTTGTGTTGCTGGCCGCTTTGCGGCTGGTGTTTTTAATAAGCTTTTCCGGCCTTGCTCTTAACACCCCGGCGCTGCTGGAAACCCTGGGCATCGGCCTGCGTTTCGACCTGCGCCTGGCGGTGTTGATCCTGCTGCCGCTGGCGCTGCTGGCCTGGTTCCCGCGCTGGAACCTCACCACCCTGCCCGCCTTGCGCTGGCTGGCGCGCGGCTATCTGGTCATAGCCCTGGCCGTAGTCGGCCTGGTGTACATCATCGACTTCGGCCATTACGCCTACCTTGGCGTGCGCATCAATGCGACGGTGTTGCGCTACCTGCAAGACGCACAGATTTCGCAACAGATGGTGTGGGAAACCTACCCGGTGCTGTGGATAACCGCCTGTTGGCTGGCCGCCGTGGCGCTGTGGGTGTGGGCGTTGGTGTGCCTGGAGCGCTTGACCCTGGATCGCGAAGCCAAAACCATCGGCAAGTGGGCGGTGGCGTCTGTGGCCGTGGTCGGCGTTGTCGCCGTGCTGCTGGCCCTGCTCGGCCGCGTGGCCAACCTCAACCTGGAAAACCCGGTGCCGCTGCGCTGGAGCGATGCGTTCTTTTCCGGCAACAGCCAGGTCGCCGCCGTGGGCCTGAACCCGGTGCTGTTTTTGTACGACACGCTCAAGGTTGGCCAATCGCAATTCGATGAAGCCAAAGTGCGCGACCATTACCCGCAGGTTGCGCAGTATTTAGGCGTTGCTCAGCCCGATCCCAAGCAACTGAATTTCACCCGCGAGCAAGGCGTGCAGCCCTATCGCTTGCAAGGCGAGCGCCCGCCCAATGTGATCTTCGTGATGCTCGAGTCCCTCGGCACCAGCGCCGTGGGTGCCTACGGCAACCCGCTGAACCCCACGCCGAACCTGGACAAACTGGCGACGCAAAGCTGGTTCTTCAAACACTTCTACGTGCCCGTCACCGGCACTGCCAAAACCGTGTGGGCAAGCATCACCGGGGTGCCCGATGTCACGCGCCAGGAGACCGCCACGCGCAACCCGCTGATCACGCGGCAACACACGCTGATCAACGCGTTCGAGGGCTACCAGAAGTTCTACATGATCAACGGCAACGCCGGCTGGGCGAATATCAATGCGCTGATTCGTCAGAGCATCGATGGCGTGCAGCTGTTTGACGAAAGCTACTGGCGCTCGCCACGGGTGGACGTGTGGGGCATCTCCGACCTGGACCTGTTCAAGGAAGGCGACCAGTTGCTGCGCGCCGTGCCCAAGGACCAGCCCTTCTTCGCCTACGTGCAAACCTCCGGCAACCACCGCCCGTTCACCATCCCCAAGCAGAACGACGGCTTCCAGGTGCATGACGTGACGCTGGAGCAAGCCCAGGCCGCCGGCTCGCGCAGCGTCGAGCAATACAACGCAGTGCGTTTGCTGGACTTCAACATCGGCCGCCTGATGGACATCGCCAAGGCCGGCGGCTGGTACGACAACAGCATTTTTGTGTTCTTCGGCGACCACAACACCCGCATCAGCCAGATCCCGCACATGGCACCGGCCTTCGAGCAATTGGGCCTGGAAAGCAACAACGTGCCGATGCTGATCCACGCGCCGGGCCTGCAACCGCGGGTGATTGAAGAGGCCGTGGGCCTGGCGGACTTGCTGCCCACTGTTGCCGGCATGGCCGGCATACCGTTTCGCAATGGCGCGATGGGCCGCGACATCCAGCAACCGGCGCCAGAAGGCGAACGCGTGGTGCCGCTGGTGTTGCACGAGGGCACCTTCCCGATTATCGGCGGCGTGACCAAGGATTTCCTGCTGCAAATGCAACACGACGGCAGCTTACCAACCCTGCACGACCTTGCCTCGCAAACGCCTCGGGACGACGTGGCCGAGCAGCATCCCGAAGAGTTTCAACGCTTACAGGGGCTGACGCGCGGGCTGCATGAAAGCGCGCGGTTGATGCTGTTCAAGAATGTGCGCGAGTGATCACTTGGGCTGGAAAGTTTCCAGGTAGGCCAGGATGTTTTCAATCTTCTGCGGGTCGCTGATGCCCCAGAAGATCATGCGCGTGCCGCTGACCACCTTCTTCGGCGCCTCGATGTAGGCGGCGAGCTTGTCGCGGGACCAGACCACGCCGGAGTTTTTCATCGCGTCGGAGTACTGGTAATCCGTGGTGGTGCCGGCGGGTCGGCCGATGATGCCGTTAAGCTCTGGGCCAAAGCCGCCGCGCGCACCTTCGCCGATGCTGTGGCAGCCGCCGCAGGTCTTGCTGAACAGCTTGCCGCCCGCCTCGGCATCGCCGGCCGCAAAGGCCGGGGCGGTGTTGAGGATCAGGGTGAGGGTCAGTAACGCGTAGTTCATGGTGGGCTCCACAGCGGGTGTTACGGCGATTATGCCTGTTTGTCAGGAGCGCATGCCCATCCAGATCACCGTTTCCGTCCACGCCGTGACCACCGGCGTGAGCGCCCTGAACCACGGGTCACGCACATCAATCTGTGCGGCCGAGTGGTCATGGTGGTGTTGTTCCTCCTCGACGATGGAAGCAATCGCCGCCACGGCTAAGGGGTCGATGTCGTGCAAGGTATGAAGTTGATGCGCCAGGTGTTTGAGCACCACGCTTTCGACCGCGACCGTGGTAGCGACGATAGCCTTACGCCCGCACAGCCCGGTGATCAACCCCAGCACCAGCCCACCCAGCCCGCATAGCCAATAACTGCGGCAACGGCGATAACCACGGCGCTGCAGCTCGGCCTGGAACACCGCGCGGTGGCGGCGCTCATGGGAAAGAAACTCCGTCAGCTCAGCCACCATGCTGGGAGCAAAAAACCGCGCCATGAACAGTTGGCCACTGTAGATACAAATCGCGCCATGCTCGCCGGCGTGGTCGACTTTGATCATGCGGTTGCCAAGGTTTTGGTCGATCAGCAGGGCGGAAGGCGTGTTCATGATTGACGGCCTTGTGCGGCGGCTCGTGGGAAGTGGGCCGGTCCTTGGTGGGAAGCGTCGGTATCGTGCAATACTCCCTGCAGATGCGCAACCTAGACGGTTCAAACAACCACCCATCGCCTCAGGCACATCTAATCGAACCTATCCCCACCCGCCCCACTCCACCTTACTGAACCCTGATGGTGGAGTAAGGATCATGGCTCAGCCATCGATTTTAGTGCTGGAAGACGACGAGATCATTCGCTCGTTAATGGTGGATGTACTGGAGGACTTCGGGGCGCACGTCACCTCGTTTCCTTCGGCGGATGAAGGCATGATTTACCTGGAACGCTGCGATGACCCGGTGGACCTGATTGTCAGCGATATCCAGATGCCGGGTTTGCTCAACGGCTACGACCTGAGCAAGGTGGTGGCGCATCGCTGGCCGTCGGTGCCGGTGGTGCTGACCTCCGGCAATACTAAGCTGGCGGAGCAACTGGGCGGGTCTGTGCGTTTTTTGCCCAAGCCGTGGAGCGCCGAGCACTTGGTTGAGTGCGTGCAAACCGCGCTGATCCAAAAGGGCTCGTCCCTGCATTGATAGCACCGCAATATCACTTAACGCGAACTTGATGAGTTGCCCTGTGGTCATTAATCACGCAAGGAGCGACTTTTCTGATGCGCCGGTCAGCCTTTTCGCCTTGTGCGTGCAGTTGACGGCAATGAGTTGTGTAGAATTGTCGCCGGTTTCACCCGCGTCATTCATGGCCGAAAGGCCCCCAGTTCGAGCTCATTGAATGCATTCACAGGCCCTTGACGTTGGTGCGCCATCATTGCTGGAAACGTTGCGCTCAGGCACTGGCCTGCTGCATGTAGCGTTGGAAAAACGCCTGCCGTTTTTCTCCGAGTGCCTGGATGCCGACTGGTACCAGCGCTTGCTCCAGGCGTACTACGGATTTTATAGGCCGATGGAAGCGGTGCTGTATGACAGCGGCTTGATCCCTAATGGATTCGATACGTCGTTGCGTGTGAAAACGCCAACGCTGCTGCGCGACCTCTACGCCCTTGGCCTGACGGACGACGCTATCAGCGCCCTGCCCCGTTGCTGCGAACTCCCCACTTTCGATACCCCCGCCGCCTGCCTCGGTGCCCTGTATGTGCTGGAAGGCGCGACCCTGGGCGGCCAAGTGTTGCGCCGGAAAATGGCTCAACGCCTGGCCGTCGACGCGGACAACGGCGGCGCGTTTCTCAATGTGTACGGCACCGAGACCGGCCGGCGCTGGAAAGACTTTCTCGATTACCTGAGCCGCCAGCCACTGGACACGCAGGCCAAACAGCACGCGGTGATTGCTGCCTGTTCGACATTCAGCGGCTTTGAGCAATGGCTTGCCAGCCAGGAGGTACTGCTATGAAACCCGAAGATTTTGAGGAACTGCATGCCAACTGTTCCGACGAACCCATTCGCACTCCAGGCGCGATTCAGCCCCACGGCGTGTTGCTGACGTTATCGGCACCTGACCTGAACATCATGCAGGTCAGCGCCAATGTGGGCACTGTGTTCAACCACGCGCCTGAGGCGCTGTTGGGCCAGCCGCTGCACACCTTGATTGGCGCGCAACATGCCCAAGCCGTGCAAGCCATGGCTGAACACGACACTTTTTTCGACGCGACGGCGCTGCACGTCACCTTCAACGGTGTGCGATTCGAAGGGCTGTTGCATCGCCATCAAGACGTGCTGGTGCTGGAATTCGAACCGCACCTGGAAGACTTCAAACCGCGCACCCTGAATGGCCGCACCAGCGACCTGGGCAAGATGTTGCAACGCCTGCAGTCGGCGAAAAACCTACAAGCGCTGTACGAAATCAGCGTGAATGAAATCCAGGCCATGACCGGTTATGACCGGGTGCTGATCTATCGTTTCGAAGAAGAAGGCCACGGGCAGGTGATTGCCGAAGCGTCCTCGCCGTCCATGGAGCAGTTCAACGGGCTGTTCTTCCCAGCCTCCGATATCCCCGAGCAGGCCCGCGAGCTGTACCGCACCAATTGGCTGCGCATCATCCCGAATGCAGCCTACGAGCCGGTGCCGTTGCTGCCCAAGCTGCGCCCGGACACCGGCCAGCCGCTGGACTTGAGCTTTGCCACCCTGCGCAGCGTGTCGCCGATTCACTGCCAGTACATGCAGAACATGGGCGTGCTGTCGTCCATGAGCATCTCGTTGATGGCGGGTGACAAGCTCTGGGGCTTGATCAGTTGCGGTAACCGCGAGCCGCTGTTGGTGCCCAATGACCTGCGCATAGCCTGCCAAACCATCGGCCAGGTACTGTCGTTGCAGATCAGTGCCATGGAAGCCCTGGACCTGAGCCGCCAACGCGAAGAAAAGGTTGAAGCCCTGGCCCTGCTTGATCAGGCGATGAAAGCGTCTGAACAAAATGTGTTCGATGGCCTGGCCCAGCAGCCGCACGTGCTGATGGACCTGACCCTGTCGGGCGGCGTGGCGATCATCGAAGACAAACAGCTGCACTGCTACGGCAATTGCCCGCAGCCTGAGCAGATTCGTGCGCTGCACACGTGGCTGCAAACCAGCGGCGAACCGGTGTTCTCCAGCCACAACCTGACCTCGGTATACCCGCCAGCTGCCGAGTTTCAGCCCGTGGCCAGTGGCGTGTTGGCCATGAGCCTGCCAAAGCCTGTGGATAACGGCGTGCTGTGGTTTCGCCCGGAAGTGAAAGAGAACATCAACTGGAGCGGCGACCCGAATAAACCGCTGAACTTGGAAAAATCCGACGCCGGCTTACGTCTTCGCCCACGCACCTCGTTTGAAATCTGGAAAGTGGAAATGGCCGGCATCTCCACCAAGTGGAGCCATGGCGACCTGTTTGCGGCCAACGACCTGCGCCGTTCCGCCCTGGAAAATGACCTGGCCCGCCAAGTGTTGCGCGAACAACAAGCCGTGCGCGCTCGCGATGATCTGGTCGCCGTGGTGTCCCACGACCTGCGTAACCCGATGACGGTTATCTCGATGCTTTGCGGGATGATGCAAAAGGCCTTCAGCTCCGAAGGCCCACACACCTCGCGGCGGATTTCCTCGGCCATCGACACCATGCAGCAGGCCGCCGGGCGGATGAACGTGCTGCTGGAAGACTTGCTCGACACCTCGAAAATCGAGGCCGGGCGCTATGTGGTCAAACCGGTGGTGCTGGACGTCAACCAGATGTTCGAAGAGGCCTATGCGCTGCTCGCGCCATTGGCGATGGAGAAAGGCATCGAGCTGTCGTTCAACACAGAGTCGGGCCTGCAGATCAATGGGGACCCGGAGCGTCTGTTCCAGGTGTTGTCGAACTTGATCGGCAATGCCATCAAGTTCACCCCGCGCCAGGGAACCATCAGCGTAAGCGCCTTGAGCAACGGCGAGGAAATCATGTTTTCAGTGCGCGATTCCGGCGAAGGCATTACGCCGGAGCAGTTGCCGCATGTGTTTGATCGCTACTGGACGCAAACGGAGAACAACCCCACCGGCAGCGGGCTGGGGCTGTACATCACGCAGGGTATCGTGCAGGCCCACGGCGGGCGGATCGAAGCGCAAAGTGAGGTGGGCCAGGGCAGCGAATTCATCTTTACGGTGCCAAAGGCCATCGAGTTGTCGCCGACCTGACTGTCAACAGTGGGCTTCCTGTGGCGAGCGGGCTCGCCACAGGAAGCCCGCTCGCCACATAAAACCCGCCTGTTAAACCGGCAACACCAGCACCGCCACCAAGCCGCCACCCTGGCGGTCTGCCAGGGTCAGCGTGCCGCCGTGCTCCAACACAATTGCCCGCGCGGTGGAGAGCCCAAGCCCTACACCGCCGGTGCTTTTGTTGCGTGAGCCTTCCAGGCGATAGAACGGCAGAAACACCTGCTCACGATGCTCGGCAGGAATGCCCGGCCCGCGATCGAGCACGTGGATCACCACCTCTCCGGCGATGTACAGCAGCTCGATTTCCGGCGTCTTGCCATAGTGGATGGCGTTGTCCATCAAGTTGGTCATCACGCGTTTGAGGCCCAGCGGGCGACCGAAATACACCAGCCGTGGCGGGCCACAAAAGCGGATGTCGGTGCCTTGGTCGCGATAGTCGTCAATCAGGGTTTGCAGCAGTTCCGCCAAGTCCAGCTGGGTGGCCTGCTCCAAGCGTGCATCATCGCGGAAGAATTCCAAGGCGGTGTTGATCATCGCCTGCATTTCATCCACATCACGAAACAGTCGGCGCTGCTGGTCGGCGTCTTCGATGAACTCGCCGCGCAGGCGCAACCGCGTAAGGGGCGCGCGCAGGTCGTGGGAAATCGCCGCGAGCATTTGCGTGCGGTCCTGGATGAAGTGCCGTAGCTGCGCCTGCATGCTATTGAAGGCGAGGATTGCCTGGCGAATTTCGTGGGGGCCGACCGGCTCGATAGGCGGCGCGCGAAAGTCAGAACCGAAGCGCCGTGCGCCTAGGGCGAACTGCTGCAGCGGGCGCGCCAGGCGGCGCGTCGCTACCAGAGTCACCAACGCGGTAGAGACCAATACCAGCAGCAACACGATCACGCTGCGCTCGCCGTCCCCAAGGCCCCAACTGCGCGATGGCGCGTTGAACATCAGCCAGGAATGGTCGACCAGTTGCACCAACAGGGCGTAATGGCCTGTGTCGCCCGGCCAATCGGACGGCTCATACGCTTCCATCGGTCGCGGCGGCCCGGGCAGCAGATGCTTGAACGCCTCATCCCCCGAATGGAAATCCGGGTCTTGCAGTTCGGGCAAGCCAAAAGTCTCACGCTGGGTGGCCCACGCCACGCTGAACTGCGCATCGCCGACCGCCTGGACCAGTTGCGGGCGCTGCGCGGGCTCGGAGGCTTCGACCACACGCACCAACACGGCGACTTTTTCCAGCAGCCCGATTTCAGTCAATGGCGGCCGCGCCCATACGCCGGCCAATTGCACAAACAGTGCGTTAAACGCGAGCGCCGTGAGCATCGCAATCAGGATAGTCAGGGCGATCCAACGCGCCACCGTGTCGCGGGGCAGGCGCCTCATGAACGGGTGACCATGGCGGTGAATTGGTAACCGCCGTTGCGCACCGTGCGAATCATCGCCGGGCGCTTGGTATCGAACTCCAGCTTGCGGCGCAGGCGGCTGACCTGCACGTCGATGCTGCGGTCGAACGCATCGTGGCTGTGGCCGCGCGCCAGGTTCAGCAATTGCTCACGGGTCAGCACGCGTTGCGGGTGCTCGGCAAACACCAACAGCAGGTCGAACTCGCCAGATGACAGCGGGATCATCACCTGGTCGGGCGAGCGCAATTCACGCCGGGTCAGGTCCAATTGCCAGCCGGCAAAACGGATCAGCGGCCGTGACACCTCGCCCATAGGTGGCCGGTTTTCACCGGCCCGGCGCAACACGGCGCGCACTCGCGCCAGCAGCTCGCGAGCGTCGAAGGGTTTGCTCAGGTAGTCGTCGGCGCCCATTTCCAGGCCCACCACACGGTCACTGAGCTCGCCCATGGCGGTCAGCATGATCACCGGTGTCGCGTACTGCTGGCGCAAACGCTGGCACAGCAGCAAGCCGTTATCCCCAGGCAGCATCAGGTCGAGGACGATCAAGTCGGCAGGCTCGCGCTCCATGGCCGCCCATAGGTCGGCGCCACTGGCCGCCGTCTCGACTGCGTAGCCGTGTTGCAGGAAAAATTTCTTCAGCAGCGCGAGGACTTCAAGGTCATCGTCCACGATCAAAAGGTTACTCACCGGCGGGCATCACTTGGCTGGGTCGAGGTGCCATCTAAAACCATTCGGCGCGGTTCGTCATATATTTCAACCGTGCAACAAAGCGTCAACCGCGCAATAAACCAGACATCTTTGCGCAAGCTCGGCCTGCCAGCATCGGCCTCCTTTTTGTGGAGACTGTGCCCATGCGCTCGCTGACCTACCCCCAGCATTTGGCCTGCCAGGCGGTGTTGTTGATGACCGTGTCTTACCTGACCGGCTGTGCCAGCCCGGCCAATGTGGCGCCCACCACCCGCTGCGCGCAGGTGGCCTACCCGGTGTATGACCCCGCCGAGCCAGTCAACCGTCGTGTGTTCGCGTTTAACCGTGCTGTGGATAACTACGCCTTGGCGCCTGTAGCGCGAGGTTACCGTTACCTGCCGGATTTTTTCCAACAGGGTGTGCATAACTTCGCAAGCAACTTCAACGAACCAAAGGTGTTTATCAACGATCTGTTGCAAGGCAATCCGCATCGCTCGGTTAATACCCTTGGCCGGTTCGCGGTGAACACCACGGTGGGTGTGGTGGGGTTGATCGATGTGTCGGACCACCTTGGTATCCCACGCCATACCGCCGATTTCGGCCAGACCTTCGGCGTATGGGGTGTAGGCAACGGGCCGATCGTCGAGTTGCCGTTGCTGGGCACCGGTAACAGCCGCGATGCCGCCGGCAAGGTCCTGAGTTTTCTGGTCTCACCGCTGGGCGACAGCGATACCGTGCAGACACTGGGCACGGTCAGCCTGGTGGGTGGCACGGTGGATACGCGGGCGTCACAGTTGCCGCTCACCGACAGCCTACAGAAGCTGCCGGATTACTACAGCGCGTTACGTAATGGGGTGGCGGAACACCGTGCGGCCTTCGTAGTGGAAGGCAAGGAAGGCGCAACTACGCCACGGGAGAACACCTGTGGGGCGGGCGCCGGGGGTGATTTTTAAAGCAGTTTGGCCCCGTTTGCAGCGGTGAAGTGGCCCCTAGCCTTGTCACGTTTTGACCCAAGACGTATATAGCTCGGTCGGCCGAGGCTTTGTAAGTTCAGTGCGCGCTTACAGTGCGATAACTCAACACCACTCTTAGCCTGACAGAGGACACCACCATGGATCTTTTTTTCAACATTGCCGCGACCAGCCTCAGCTTTACCCAGGTCGCCAACATCAAACCGATCACGCCTGCGCCAACGCCCGCTCCGGGATCGACCATAGACTTCAGCAGCGCAAGCGAACCGCAAAAGGACAGGCGCTCCGGCAACCTGGATAGCCTGGGCCAAGGCAATCTTCTCTAGGTAATAAAAAAGGAGGGCGACAACCCTCCACTTGCGCGCAGTCACTTAACAAAACACTGACATCCACTGGGTTAATCTACGTGCCTAACTTGCACAGAGTCGTCATCCCTATGCTTCAAGCAGGCACCCTGCCCGCCGTCCTTGCTGGGCCGCTGCTGCGGCGACTGGCGCCCCAGCGCCTGGTGTTGTGGCTGGTGGCAAGTCGTGAACTGTCGCCGACCCTGAGGCTGCACGTTGCCGAACACACCCAGGACATTCGCTTGGACCAAGGCCAGTGCCAAATCGTACCGGTGGGGCGCCATGCCTTTATTCACCTGATCGACGTGCAACTGGACGAGGCCCTGCCGTTGGACGTGGTTATCGGCTACGACCTGCTGATCGATAACATCGGCATCGCCGAGTGGGCGCCGCACTTGCTGTATGCCGAAGCGCAGCACCCCAATTTCGTACTGCACAGCCGCATCCACCAGTTGGTGCATGGCTCGTGCCGTAAACCACACCACCCAGCCGACGAAGGTTTGCTATGCGTCGACCGCGTGCTGGCCGAGGCACACACGCCGGCTCAACGCCCGGCCCTGCTGATGATGAGTGGCGACCAAATTTACGCCGACGATGTCGCCGGGCCGATGCTGCGCGCCATTCATGCATTGATTGCGCGCTTGGGCCTGTACGACGAATACCTGGAAGGCGCGGTGGTGGACGACAGCGCCAGCCTCTATGGGCATCGCGCCAGCTATTACCATCGGGCGGATCTACTCCCGGCGTTGGACAGCAACGAGACCCTGCGTGAACGGTTTTTTGGAGGGGTAAAAAAGCCGATTTTTACCAGCAGTACCGCCGACAATCACCTGGTGACCTTTGCCGAAGTGATTGCGATGTACTTGCTGGCCTGGTCGCCCACGCCCTGGCAGTTGATCACGCCACAAGCGCCGCAACTGAACGTCGAAGAACAGCGGCGGTATGCCCGCGAGCAGGTGCACATCGATCAATTCCGTGACGGCCTGCCGGGCGTCGCACGGGTGTTCGCCCACCTCTCGACGCTGATGATCTTCGATGATCACGACATCACCGATGACTGGAACCTCAGCGCTCAATGGGAAGAAACCGCCTACGGCCACCCGTTCTCCAAGCGCATCATCGGCAATGCTCTGCTCGCTTACCTGCTGTGCCAGGGTTGGGGCAACCAGCCGGATGTGTTTGGCGAACTGTTGAGCCAAACCCAGGCACTGACCACCCAAGCGCAAGACAACCACCTGGACGCCATTGCGCAAGATGACCTGCAGGCAGCGCTGCTGAAATTCCAACGCTGGCATTACGTACTGCCCACCACGCCCGCCCTGGTGGTGCTCGATACCCGCACCCGGCGCTGGCGCAGTGAATTTGTTCTCAAGCAACCGTCCGGCCTGCTGGACTGGGAGGCGTTGAGCGAGCTGCAACAGGAACTGCTGGACCACCCTTGCGCCATCATCGTTTCGCCCGCGCCGATCTTTGGCGTCAAGCTGATCGAGACCGTGCAGAAGATGTTCAGTTGGTGTGGCTACCCGCTGCTGGTGGACGCCGAAAACTGGATGGCCCATCGCGGCGCCGCCCAGGTGATCCTCAACATCTTCCGCCACTCGCGCACGCCGGGTAACTACGTGATCCTCTCGGGTGACGTGCATTACTCGTTCGTCTACGAAGTGCTGATCCGCCACCGCAATGCCGGCCCCAGGATCTGGCAGATCACCAGCAGCGGCATCAAGAACGAATTCCCCCCACGGCTGCTGGAATGGTTCGACCGCCTCAACCGCTGGCTCTACTCGCCCCGCTCCCCGCTCAACTGGTTCACTCGCCGGCGCACCATGCAGGTGGTGCCGCATATTCCGCAGCATGCGCAAGCGGGTGAGCGGCTGTGGAATTCGGCCGGGATCGGCCAGGTGTTTTTCAATGCGCAGGGCCAGCCTGAGGCGATTTACCAGCACAACGCGGATGGGAAGCCTCGGACGCAGATGGTGGCGCCGCAGTAAGTTTTCATACGCACCGAGCATTCCCACGCTCTGCGTGGGAATGCCGCACCGGACGGTCCGCGTCCTGATGCAGGCGTAAATCTTAAGCCCGGAGCGAGGTGACGCAGAGCATCACAGGGTGCATTCTCACGCAGAGCGCGATGGCCTATTGCCACACGCCTAAAGCAGCACACCCGCCCTATTCAAACCGCTCAAGCCCCGATGTACAGTAGCGCCAGCCACGGAGTATCGGCGTCAACGAAGACTGGCCTCAGGAGCCAGCATACGCAGGGAAGCGCGAAGATGGACGATACATCCGGCAATAAATCGCTGCGCAATGACTTTTTCGAGCTCAACGCCGACATGTTGCATGCCGTCATGGAGCTGGTCAGTGACGGCATCTGGGACTGGAACGCCAATACTGGCTTCGTCTACCGCAACCCCGGCTGGTACGAAATGCTTGGCTACCCCCGCCACTCCCTGGAGAACAGCGTGTTCACCTGGGAGAACGTGATCCACGCCGAGGATTACCCCCGCGTCATGAGCGTGTTTGATGACTACATCAGCCAACGCGCGCCCCATTACCAAGCCGAATACCGCTGCCGCAAAAAAGACGGCACTTACCTGTGGATCGAAGACCGTGGCTACGTCATTGCTCGCAACCCCGACGGCTCAGTGGCGCGCATGATCGGCGCGCACCGCGATATCCATACGCGCAAAAACTCCATCGAACAGCTGCAACGGCGCAACCAATCCCTGGAAGCGCTGGTAGCCGAACGCACCCGCGAACTGTCGCGGGTCAATCAGCAATTGCAATTACAGCTGGACGAAAACCGCTCCCTGGCCGAACAGGACGCCCTGACACACATCGCCAACCGCTATCGCCTGGAAAAAGTACTGCTGGAGGAATGCGAGCGTGCCGAACGTTTTCGTTTGCCGCTGGCACTGGTGGCCATGGACATCGATGACTTCAAGCCAATCAATGATCAACATGGCCACGGCGTAGGCGACAAGACCCTGATACAGGTGGTGCAAGGCTTGGAAGCCTGCGTGCGCTCCGGTGATTTACTGGCGCGCTGGGGCGGTGATGAATTTATGGTAATCCTGCCCAAAACTACCGTGGAGACCGCGAAACAACTGGCTGAAAGGATTCGACAAAAAATCACCGAGATACCCGCCGTCGGCGATTTCAAAGTGACCCTAAGCCTAGGCGTGGTGGAGCGTCGTGTGGGTGAAGCCCCAGCCGCCTTGATGGCGCGGGCCGATCAAGCGCTGTATCGGTCCAAGGCGGTGGGCAAGGATGTGGTGTCGGAGTAAACCCACTCCATGTGGGAGCTGTCGAGCGTTAGCGAGGCTGCGATGGGATCACCGCGCTGCATCTTCAAACCGCAGTGCCTGCATCGCTATAGCCCGACAGCTTGTCCATCAGCGCACCGGCGGCGCGTACTGAATGCCGCCATTGCTCCACAACGCATTAAGCCCGCGCTTGATCTTCAGCACGCTGCCCTGGCCGATATTGCGTTCAAACACTTCGTCGTAGTTGCCCACTTGCTTGACGATCTGCACCACCCAGTCCTTGCGCAGCTTCAGGTCCTTGCCGTAATCGCCGTCGGCACCGAGCAGCCGCGCAATATCGGGGTTCTGGGTGGACTTGGCCTGCTCTTCGACGTTCAACGAGGTGATGCCCATTTCCTCGGCATTGAGCATCGCGAACAGGGTCCATTTGACGATGCTGAACCACTCGTCATCGCCCTTGCGCACTAACGGCCCCAGCGGTTCTTTGGAGATCACTTCTGGCAACACCACGAACTCGTCCGGGTGGGCCATTTTGATGCGCTGGGCGTACAAGCCCGACTGGTCGGTGGTAAGCACGTCACAACGGCCAGCTTCGAGGCCATTGGCGCTTTCGTCGGCGGTGTCGAAGGTGATCGGCGTGTACTTCATGCCGTTGGTGCGAAAGTAATCCGAAACGTTGAGCTCAGTCGTGGTGCCGGCCTGGATGCAGACGGTCGCGCCGTCCAGCTGCTTGGCGCCGGTAACGCCCAGTTTGTTGTTCACCAAAAAGCCGATGCCGTCGTAGTAGGTCACGCCGGTGAACACCAGGCCCATGCCCGCATCGCGGGAACTGGTCCAGGTGGTGTTGCGCGAAATCAGGTCGATTTCACCCGATTGCAGCGCGGTGAAACGCTCCTTGGCGGTCAACTGGCTGAACTTCACTTTTGACGCGTCGCCGAATACCGCGGCGGCGACGGCGTGGCACACGTCTACGTCGATGCCGGTCATCTTGCCATTGGAGTCCGGCACGCCGAAGCCCGGCAAACCATCACTGACACCACACTGGATAAAGCCTTTTTTCTGGATCGCGTCCAGGGTCACGCCCGCGTGGGCACTGCCGGCCAGGGCCACGGCCGCAGCAGCGATGAGGGTTTTGAGGTTGTTCATGCGAGGCACTCCCTGTCGATCTTTATTATTCGGCGCCGCACAGCCCGCGCCGGTTTATAGTGTTGCCGCGCAGTATCGACGGCTTTACACACCTGCCACAAACGACCTTTAGGCAAAGGCTCCTTCCGATTTGGAATGAACTGCATGATCTCAAAACGCTTGACCCCTTCGATGACCGCCCTGCAATGCTTCGAAGCCGCCGCCCGTCACCTGAGTTTCACCCGCGCCGCCGAAGAACTGCACCTGACCCAGAGTGCGGTGAGCAAGCAAGTGGCACAGCTCGAAGAGATGCTGTGCCACAACCTGTTCGAACGGGTGCGCCAGCGTTTGTACCTGTCGCCGGCGGGCTCGCTGTACCTGGCCGAAGTGCACAAGATCCTCACCCAGGTGGACATCTCCAGCCGTTACATCCTCACCTACGGCGGCGAGACCGAAGTGCTGCGCATCGCCACCCAGCCGACGTTCGGCGACCGCTGGCTGGTGCCCAAGCTCAAGGATTTTGCGGCCAAACACCCGAATATCCACCTGGATGTGCGCAACGAACTGGAGCCCTTCGACGTGTTGCAAGCCAAGGCCGACATCGCGTTTTTCTTCGGCCAGGGCTCGTGGCCGGGGGCGACTTGCATCGAGCTGTTTCGCGAAGCCGTGGTGCCGGTCTGTGCGCCGGGCTTTGTCGCTGAAGGCAGCGATGCTTCGTCGCGCCACACCTTGCTGCAATGCACGTCCCGCCCGCAAGCCTGGCACGAGTGGTTCCTGGAACAAGGCCTGCATTCGCAGAACAGCTACCACGGGCCGCGTTTCGACACGTTCTACATGTGCATCCGCGCGGCGCAATCGGGCTACGGCGTGGCGTTGGTACCGCAGTATCTGGTGGCTGACGAGTTGGCCAATGGCAGCCTGATGATTCCCTGGGATTACACAATGCCCAGCACCGGCGCGCACTTTATCGCGCATGCCGAACATGCGGGCGAGATCCCCAAAGTGAAGGCCTTCCTCAACTGGATGGTGGACTACCTCAAAGCACATCCCGACTTTTAATAATGACCCGGCGACTTTATTTCGTTTGCGGCCAGGCCAGGCGCGCGGCTTAGATAAAAAGACGCCCGCCATTGCCGAGTCCGAGATTCATGAGCCGCGAAACCATCAGCCAGTCGATTTCCATCGTTCACCCCATCAGCCTCAGCCACGGCAAGAACGCCGAGGTTTGGGACACCGCGGGCAAGCGCTACATCGATTTTGTCGGCGGCATCGGCGTGCTCAACCTCGGGCACTGCCACCCAGGCGTGGTCGCGGCGATTGTGCAGCAAGCAACTAAACTGACCCATTACGCATTCAACGCCGTACCGCACGCGCCCTACATCGAACTGATGGGCCGTCTTACTGCGTTTATCCCAGTGGATTACCCGGTGAGCGGCATGCTCACCAACAGTGGCGCGGAAGCGGCGGAAAACGCCTTGAAGATCGTACGCGGCGCCACCGGCCGCACGGCGGTGATCGCCTTTGACGGCGCCTTTCACGGCCGTACCCTGGCCACGCTCAACCTCAATGGCAAGGTGGCGCCCTACAAACAAAAAGTCGGTGTACTGCCCGGGCCGGTGTATCACCTGCCCTACCCCAGCGCTGACAACGGCGTGACCTGCGCTGAGGCGCTGAAGGCCATGGACCGCCTGTTCAGCGTGGAAATCGACGTTGAGGATGTAGCCTGTTTCATCATCGAGCCGGTGCAAGGCGAAGGCGGTTTTCTGGCCTTGGACATCGAATTCGCCCACGCCCTAAGACGTTTCTGTGATGAGAAAAACATCCTGCTGATTGCCGACGAAATCCAGTCCGGCTTCGGGCGTACCGGCCAGCGCTTCGCCTTCTCGCGCCTGGGAATTGAACCGGACTTGATCCTGCTCGGCAAAAGCATCGCTGGTGGCGTGCCCTTGGGCGCGGTCGTCGGGCGTAAAGCCTTGCTCGACAACCTGCCCAAAGGCGGCCTGGGCGGCACCTACTCCGGCAACCCGATTGCTTGCGCGGCCGCATTGGCCACGCTGGAGGCAATGACGGATGAACACCTGCAAACCTGGGGTTCGCAACAGGAAGAAGCCATCGTCAGCCGTTATGAACAATGGCGTGCGCAAGGCGTGCCCTATCTGGGCCGCCTGACCGGGGTGGGCGCCATGCGCGGCATTGAGCTGGCCAACGCCGACGGCTCGCCGGCACCCAAGCAACTGAGCCAACTGCTGAGCCTGGCGCGGGACGCGGGTTTGCTGCTGATGCCCAGCGGCAAGTCGCGGCACATCATCCGCCTGCTGGCACCGCTGACCATTGAGCCTGCGGTGCTGGAGGAAGGCCTGGATATGCTCGAGGCCTGCCTCAAACAGCTGACTTAGTAGCGTGCATCAACCGGCTTACCGCCATTGGGCCAGTCTTTGACCTTGTCCGGGAAATCCGGGCGAGGTTGGCCAGAGAAATACGCCGCCACGTCCACCGCTTCCTGGTCCGACAAGCCGCCCTGCCCTAATGGAAATTTCTCGTGGA
Organism: Pseudomonas sp. D47; assembly: GCF_045447305.1. NCBI lineage: Bacteria > Pseudomonadati > Pseudomonadota > Gammaproteobacteria > Pseudomonadales > Pseudomonadaceae > Pseudomonas > Pseudomonas sp. D47. Next base: position 25,579 of record NZ_JBJGXU010000022.1, read on the forward strand.
AGCCGATCGGCATGTTGCGTTTGACGAACGCCGCCGCCGTGTAGGGCCGCGCCATGCCCGCGCCAATATTGAACGACTGCTCGCCCCATAACGGCGGGTACACCAACTCGCCGTCGGCACGCGCCATGCCTTGGCCGTTATCGCCGTGGCACACCGCGCATTGCTTGGCATACACCTGCTTGCCGTTCTCCAAGTCCGGTTTGATCGACGGGTCGACCTTGCCCACACCGCGCCCGGCCACTTTGTCTTCGGGGCGGGTGTTGTTTTTCATCCAGTCGAAGTACGCGACCATCGCCTGCATATCCGCCGATTGGGGCGGCAGCGGTTGGCCATTCATCGAGCGACGCAAGCACCCGTTGATGCGCTCCTCCAGCGTGACCACCTTGCCTGCACGCGGCGCATAGCTGGGGAAGAACGCCGACACGCCCACAAACGGCGAACCGTCCGCCACGGTGCCGGCGTTGAGATGGCAACTGGTGCAATTGAGCGAGTTGCCGACATTGTTGGGCAGCAGTTCCTTGGTTTGCAGGTGCAGGCGCATGCCGCGAACGACTTGGTCGGCATTCGGTGCGGCGAGCAAATTTGCCAGTCTTGGGGTATCGAAGGCCGACGAATCGGTGGTGGTGGGGTTAAGTTGGTCACGCAGTTTCTTGACCTGGGCGGCGCTGATCGGCGTGCCCTCGTTGCCCCAGCGAGTGCGCACGAAGCTTAGGATCTCGGCAATTTCCTGGTCGGCCAACCGGCTGAAACCAGGCATGGTGTAGACCCGTGGGTGGGTGGCAGTTTGTGCGGTCTCCCAGCCGGTCAGGGTGATGTGCAGCAGCGAAGTCGGGTTGCTGGCGGCAATGCTCGGGTTGCCGGCCAGCGGTGGGAACAAGCCTTTTACGCCGCCGCCGTCGCTGCGGTGGCAGTCGCTGCAAAACTGCAGGTAACCCAGGCCGCCACGGCTGGTGAACAGGTCCGCCGGCGGCGCGGCAGGTGCGTGGGCGATTGATGGCATCGGCAGATCGTCTTTGCCCGGCGGCAGGGATTTGAGGTAGCTGGCGATGGCCGTGAGGTCGTAGTCACTGAAGTGTTGGGTACTGTGGTGGATCACATCGGCCATGTTACCGGCCACCGTGGCGAAGCGGTTCTGCCCGGTCTTGAGCAGTTGCACGGTGTCTTCCACCGTCCATAGGTTGCGCAAGCTCAGGGCGCGCCAGTGTTCGACGGTTTCGCCGGCCAGGTAATGCTGGCCGCTGCGGCCGTCATCGCTCATGGCTTTTTCCTGGAAGGCGATGCCCCGTGGCGTGTGGCAGGAGCCGCAGTGGCCCAGGCCCTGGACCAGATACGCGCCACGGTTGAGCACCTCGTTACGGCCTGGGTCCGGCTGGAACGGCTGCTTGTCGAGAAAGGCAAAATTCCACAGTGCCAAGCCCCAACGTTGATTGAACGGGAAGCCCATGTCCGCCTCAAGGTTGGCCTGTTGCACAGGTTCTACGCCGTGCATCAGGTAGGCGTACAGGGCGCGCATGTCCTCCTCGCTCATCTTGGCGTAGGACGGATACGGCATCGCCGGGTAAAGATTCATGCCTGTGGGCGTCACACCTTCGCGCATCACCTTGTCGAACTGCTCGAAGGTATAGGCGCCGATACCGGTCTGGCGGTCCGGTGTAATGTTGCTCGAATAGATCGTGCCCATCGGCGTGCTCAGCTCCAGCCCACCGGCCATCACCTTGCCTTGCTTGGCGGTGTGGCAGGCGATGCAGTCGCCCAATTGCGCAACGTATTTGCCGTGTTCAACGTCGGTGGGGGCGGCGTGCAGGGGTAGCGCCAGACAGAGCGTCGCCCCCAGCAAGGCCAGGCGGGACAGGGAAAAGGCCATGGCATTAATCCTTTAATAACCTGGCCTGGAGTGGTCCCCTCGGCGCAGGTAGGTCATCGTTTTTATGGGTTCATCAGGCCTCTGAGTTCTAACGGATTTCGCGGCGCGGGGTGTTGATGTGGGTCAGGGACAAATCGATGGACAAAACCGTGAAGTCTCAACGACTATCCACCGCCTAACCACACTGCACGCAAGCACCCCATGCTCGATATCCTCCAAGGCACGCCCCTTTGGGTGTACGCCGTTTACCTGTGGGTGTGTTACTACGGCATCAAGGCCTGCCTGGGTGGGCGCGAGAATCGTCGTTCGTTGATGATTCTGCCGGTGGTGTTGGTGGTGTGGTCGTTGATCTCGCTGACGCCTTCGATACTGTCGAGCAGCGCCTGGGTTGGCGGTGCTTTGGTCGCCAGCCTGGTGGGCATGTTGCTGTTCAACGCCGAAGGCGCGCGGCTCGATGCCAATGGCGAAACCCTGGTGTTGCCGGGCACCTGGAAAACCTTGCTGATCTCGCAGCTGTTTTTCGCGGTGAAGTATTACTTCGGCTATCAGCAGGCGGTGCATCCGCTGCTGCTGAGCACGCCAGAGATGCTGGTGGCAGTGGGCGCCGTGTCGGGGTTTACCGTTGGTCTGTTCTCCGGGCGCGCCGTACGGCTGCAGCGGGCGCTGACGGCCTTGCGCCGCGATAAGGGCGTTGTGCTGCCTTGACCTGATCTCGCCAGCCACTGAAAATGCGCGACGCTTTTTTGTCCCGTTTACTGAAGTAGTGAAATTTCAATGTCCGATTCTTACACCGAACAATCAGCCCAAGAAGAATCCGTAACAGCCCTGCAATCCAAAGCTGAATACGAAAACGCCATCAATCTTTCACAGCATGTGCCTGCGGCCAAGATCATCAGCGAGATGGTGCTGGATGCGTTCCACACCTCCAAGGAAAGCGACCAGATCCGCGAGCTGCGTGTGGCCATCCGCCAGGCCCACGACGCCTTTGACGACGACACCGCGTACGACCTGATGGGCCAGCTCAAGCAACTCAAAGACGCCGAGGCTGCCGATAACATCGCCTTGGAAGACCTCAGCAGCAAATTCTCGATCAGCCGCATCCTGTCCAGCTTTAAGGACGACCCCCAGTTTCAGGAGCTGGTCTACGGCCTGGCTCTCAAAGTGCTGAACCAGTCGCACCAGGCCATCAGCAACCCAAGCGCCGGCAAGGGCAAGGCCTCACGGCCGAAGAAAGAAGCCGAAGTGTTTGTGATCAGCAAGGACGGCATCAGCGTCACCCTGCCGCTGCGCACCCCGCGCTCCAAGCTGAGCGTTGACCGCGAGGCGTTCGAGTTCCTGGGTTTCAGCTTTGTGGGTGAAGGCGATGAAGCCGAGCTGGAAGTCGAAAGCTTTGTGGATAACTTGGGGGCTGAGCAGCCGTTGAGCCGCAAGAGTGTGATCACTGCATTGCAGCAGCAGACGGCGTTTGATGGGTACAGCATCGCGCAGCAGTAATACCGATGAACTAAATGTTGGAGCTGGCTTGCCTGCGATGGCATCACCGCAGTGTGATTGACACACCGAGGTGCCTGTATCGCAGGCAAGCCAGCGCCCACAGTGGATTTGCGTCGACTCAAACGGCGGCCGCGAACACCTCACGAAAACGCTGCATCTCCTGCTTATTGCCCACCGTCACCCGCACCCAGTGCGGCCAGTCTTTCCACACTCGCCCGATCAATACACCCTGTGCGGCGAGCTTCTCGATCACCCGCTCCGCCGGTTGCTTCACATCGATCATGAAGCAGTTGCTCTGCGACAACGTGCAGGTAAACCCGCGGCCCTTAAGCCACGCTACCGTCTTATCGCGCACCTGGGCGTTGAGCGCCTTGCGCTGTGGCAGCAGCTTGATGTCTTCCAGGCTCGCCCGGGCGCCGAGCAAGGTCACGGCAGCCGGCACATTGTCGCCGCCAAACACCGCCAGCCGCTCCAGCAGCGCCGGGTGGCCGATCGCCAGGCCCAGGCGCGCGCCCGCCATGCCGTAGATTTTCGAGAAGGTGCGCAGCACCAGCAGGTCGTCGTGGTCCTTGACCCAACTGACGACGCTTGGGGTGTCGGAGAAGTCGATATAGGCCTCGTCCACCACCAGCACGCTGCCTTTGGGTTTGTTCGCCAGTGCCTGGCGGATCGCTTCGGTGGGCGTGATCGTGCCGGTCGGGTTGTTGGGGTTGCACAGGTACAGCATGCCCGCCTGGGGATCGGCGGCGAGCATGGCCGGCACGTCATGGGCGTGCTGGGCGTCGAGGCTCACTGCGTGAACCTGCGCCTTCCAGGACTCGGCGGCTTGGCGCGGCACTTCGTAGGACGGCGTGGCCATGACCAGGCCGCGGCGTGCGCTGGTAAACGCCAAGACGGCGTAGCGCAGCGCGACCATGGAGCCGGCAAACACTGCGACCTGCTCCTCGGCAAGCCCCTGTTGCTGGGCAAACAACCCGGCCAGCGCGTACATGTCGTTGTACGGATAACGCCCGGACGTTGCAATTGCACGCTGCATGGCTTCGCGGGCGGCGGTTGAGGGGCCGTAGGGGCTTTCGTTGTAGTTGAGCCGCACCGTGTCAGCCTTTGCCGGCGGCGGGCTGGCGACCGCCCAATCCAGGCGCGCCAGCACCGGCAGGGCCGCACCGAGGGCCAGAAGGGACCGACGACTTACGCTGATCATGGGACTACTCCTTGTAGACGGGTGATCGATTCGCACAGTGCGTACAAGGAAGTATGACGAGGAAGGTCTCGGCGGATTTAACCGAGCACCGGGGAATCAGCCCTCCAGGTAGTCAGCAATGGGATAGCGCGCGCACAAGGCTTCCACTTCGCTGCGCACCTGCTCACACACCGCAGGCTCCAGCTGGTAATCCTGCTCGCCCAGCGGCGTCACGCTGTCCAGCACCTGGCAAACCAGTTCGATGACTTGGCGGCAGCCTTCGCGGTCGAGCCTGCGTTGCGCCAGGGAACCGGTGCCGATACACACGCCGCTGGTGACCAATGACGAGCGCGTCTCGCCGGGTACGCGGTGCTTGTTCACCACAATGGCGCAACGCTCCAGCGCCGACTCGGCGATGGCACCGGTCATAGCGCTCTGCAACCGGATCAACACCGCATGGTTGTCACTGCGCCCGCCGACCACGGTGTAGCCGTGAGCCTGGAACGCGCCGACCACTTCATCGGCCAGCGTACGAACCCGCCCCATGCAGGCGTCGAATTCCGGCGATTTTGCGTAGCCCAAAGCGGCGGCTTTGGCCGCGATCAGGTTGACCGCCGGCGCGCCCTGCATGCGCGGGAACACGGCCTGATCAAGGACCCGGCTGAAGGTTGAGCGCAAGCCGGGCACCTTGGTGTTGGCGTCGCGGCCCGACAGGATGAGCCCGCCGCGAGGGCCACCGAGTTGTTTGTGCGTGCAGGTGACGGTGACGTGTGCGGCGTTGATCGGGCTCGGATGGCGGCCCGTCATCACCAGCCCGGCGATATGGGAAATATCCGCCAACAAGATCGCGCCCGCCTCGTCGGCAATCGCGCGAAAGCGCTCGAAATCCATCACCCGCGAGTAAGCCGACGCACCGCAAATAATGATGCGTGGGCGATGTGCGAGGGCCAGGCTACGCACCTGCTCGTAATCGATCAGGCCGTCTTCGGTGGTGCCATAGCGCATGGCCTTGTAATAGGCCCCGGTGAACACCGCCGGGCTGCCGAGGGTGAGGTCGCCGCCATGGTCATGGGCCATGCCGAGCAATGTATCGCCCGGCTCAAGCAACGCCGAGAGTACCTGGGCAATCGCGTTGGAGGCCGAGTGCGACTGCACGCCGGCGTAATGGGCGTCGAACAGTTCCCGCGCGCGGCGAATGGTCAGGGCTTCGACCAAGTCGACGTTCTCGCAGCCGGCCCGCTGGCGTTTGCCGGGCATGCCTTCGGCGCTCACGTTGACCAATGCCGAAGCGCAGGCCACCAAGGTTCGCGGTGTGACCGCGCAGGAAGATGAAACCAGAGAGAGGGTGCGATGCTGGCGCAAGACCTCAGCATCAAGGAGGCTCGCCAGCTCGAAATCTTCAGCGTGCAGATCCGCCAGGCCGCGACGCAGCAGGTCGGCCTGATTTTTGAGGTGTGGGGTATTGACTGCCATCAGTGCGGGTCCCTTCCTTGGCGTGCGTGCCGGTTCGTCCTGAACCGAGGGATTTTATTAAACAGGAAATTAAACAGGAAATTAAACATTTTCCAAATTAAATGTGCTTTTTTGCCCGAGCCGGACACGACTGCAACGCACAAACACGGCATCCGGGACTTTATTGTTAGGGCTCACGCATGCAACACTCCCGCCGCCGCGACGCCGCAAGCGCCGCGCACAAGGACGGCTATGACTAAAAGGAAGTGGTGAGCACGTGATACACAGACGGGAAAAAACCGAGCACTTGAAGAGCAACATCAAGTACTTGATCAAAAGCCGAGGCGAGACGCAGCTGTCGTTATGCAGTGCCGCCGGGCTGACTAGGACCACCATCTACAACATCCTGGAAGGCAAGGTCGTCAACGTCCAGCAGTCCACCCTCCGCAAGATTTCGGATTTCTTCGGCGTCTCTTACGACGAAATTGAAACCATCGATTTTGAAGCCAAGGAAATCATCGAGAGCAGTGTTTCCCCGCAGGGCAACATGAACCCGGCGGCCGTGCCGATCCTCAAGGAAAGCCTGGTTATCCAGAACCTGGATAAGCGCATTGGCGAATTGGCGACGTTGTATCCGCTGACCTACTACTTCGGCACCTCGCATAACCTGATCGCGGTGCGACTGGAACATGCGATCCCCGGCCTCAATGAACCGGGCGATGTATTGATTGTGCAAAAAGGCTCGTCGAGCGACGGCAAAGAAAAGCTGGTGTACGACCGGGCCACCAAACGCATGCTGATTACCCTTGAAACCTGTGCTCACTCAGATCGCCTGTGCGTGGTCGGCGATATCATTGAGGAGCGCTTCAATGACAACGCATGAAGCAGGCATCGAAAACAGCAAATACAAGCTGCTGGGCTTTGAAAATGACAAGCGCCTGGCCGTGATCATGGTGATCGCCACGGGCAAGGTCATGAAGCTGAAACTGAGCGAAGTACTCAACAGCGAAATAATGGACGACCTAAACAAAATGGAAGTTAAGAACATGTACAAGAAGTTTTATTCACAAGGAGGGGCACTCACCGCCTACGACATAAACGACCGCAACGAAAATTCTTGGATGATTTACATCATCCTGAACTTGCTGTTGTTCACGTTTTACATCTTCACCAGTATTGCCGCGACCAAGCCTCTTTACCTGGAATCACTGGGCATCATCGTCACGCCGGGCACCTTTCTGTACCCGCTGACCTTCTTGATCGTGGACTTGCTCAACGAGCAATTCGGCCTGCGGCTGGCCAGACGGGCCATTCTGTTTGCGTTTGCCAGCAACGCGATGATCATCATCTTGCTCTATGGCTCGACCTTCCTGCCGGGGCTGCCGGGCTGGAAGCTGGATGGGCCGTATAACGATGTGATCATTCAAGTGTCCTCGGTACTGGTCGCCTCCTCCGTGTCGTTCCTGGTGTCGGAGAATATAAACTCGTACCTGCTGTGCAAGATCAAGGAGCTGACTAACTCCAAATACTTGTACCTGCGCATATTCCTCAGTACGTTCTTTGCGGTCATCATCGACAGCTTTCTGTTTTGCTTCATCGCCTTCTATGGCGCCATGCAAACCAGTGACATCCTGAGCATGATCTACGTGCAGATTGCGATCAAAGTCGGCTTTGCGTTCTTCAACATCTTGCCGGCCTATGGTGCGCGTGCGTTGTTCAAGCGCTGGATCACCGGTGCCGCTGCCTGATTCAAATACGCCGCCTCTTGTCAGAAAGAATGCGGCGTCTGGTCTTAGGGCTGCTGCGCAGCCCAACGCGCGGCAAGCCCTAATGCCGTTCAGTTAAGCGAACGCAATGCCCAAAGCAGCGCAGATCACCTGTGGGAGCGGGCTTGCCCGCGATGACGTCGGCCCAGCAAACATGGATGTTGACTGACCCACCGCTTTCGCGGGCAAGCCCGCTCGCCACAGAGGATTGCGGCGCCAATCGCTTAGTTCAGCTGCAACTTCTGCTTCAGGCTCTGCATGACATCCGCCTTGTTCTGCAGATACTCATTCAAACCGCGTGCACGCAAGTTGCACGCGTCGCAGTTACCGCAGCCACTGCCGATGATGCCGTTGTAGCAGGTCAGCGTCTGGTGACGAATGAGCTCAAGCTGGTTGTGGTAATTGGCCAGCGCCCACGTCTCGGCCTTGTTCAGCCACATCAACGGGGTTTCCAGGCGCAATGGGTATTCCATGCCCAGCTCGAGCGCCTTGTTCAAGGCTTTGACGAACTCGTCGCGGCAGTCGGGGTAGCCCGAGAAGTCGGTTTCGCACACGCCGGTAATCACGCTTTCAGCTTTAACCTGGTAGGCGTAGATCGACGCCAATGTCAGGAACAGGATATTGCGGCCCGGCACAAAGGTGCTGGGCAGGCTGCCGCCTGAACTGTCCACGGTCGGTACGGGAATGTTGTCACGGGTCAGGCTGCTGATGGCCAGCTCGTTGAGCAAGGACACATCCATGACTTTGTGAACGGTGGCGCCCAGCTGCTTGGCGAGCTTCTGCGCGACTTCAATTTCCGCCACATGGCGCTGGCCATAATCGAAGGTGATGCAGTGCACTTCGTCATACAGCGGCAATGCCTGGATCAGACAGGTCGTCGAGTCCTGCCCACCACTGAACACGATCACAGCTTTTTTACTCATTACGTTGCTTCCTGCATTTGTAGAATGTGCGCATAGTTTAAAGGCCACTCAATAAAAAACCCCGCGCTTCTTTCGAAGGCGGGGTTTTTTAATACTCAACCACTCAGTGAGCGTAGGTCAGCAACAGCTCTTTCGGCACTTGGAAATCCAGGGACATCATCACGCTGAGCGCGGTGATGGTGAAGATCGAGAACACGAACAGCTTGCGCGCCCAGACGGTGTCATCCACCGCCTTGTAGCCGGTCCAGGCCATGTACAACCAGTACATGCCCATGGCCGCGGCGACAGCGAGGTAGCTCATGCCGGCGTAGCCACTGAAGGTCAACATCAAGGTCGCCACGAGGAAGGCCAGGATGTAGAGCAGGATGTGTTTCTTGGCCACCTGGATGCCACGCTTGACCGGCAGAACCGGAATTGACGCAGCCAGGTAGTCATTGAAGCGGAAGATCGCGATGGCATAGGAATGCGGCATCTGCCACAGGCTGAACATCACCAGTAGCACCAGCGCGGCCATGTCGAAGCTATTGGTCACAGCCACATAACCAATTACCGGCGGCATCGCGCCCGACAGACTGCCCACCAGCGTGCCGTGAACCGACTTGCGCTTGAGGTACATGCTGTAGAGGCCGACGTAGATGACAAAACCGATCACGGCAAACAGCGCCGCCAGCGGGTTGGCCACCGTGTACAACAACACCACGCCGGCAACACCCAGGACGGTCGCGAACAGCAGTGCCAGTTTCAGGGAGATAAGGCCCTGGACCAGCACGCGATTCTTGGTGCGTTCCATCTTGATGTCGATGTCGCGGTCGATGCAGTTGTTGAACACACAACCGGAAGCTACCACCAGGGAGGTGCCGATCATTGCAGCCAGGAAAATGGCCAGATCGACATGTCCCTTGGAGGCCAGGAAGAAACCGCCTGCCACAGAAAGCACGTTACCGAAAATGATCCCCGGTTTGGTGATTTGGATAAAGTGCTTAAGCGACATCGGGTCTTACCTCACTTCGCCATCATGAACGTATGGATGCTGAACATGATCCATATCGACAGGCCAACCAGCAGCAGGATTACTAAGCCTGCGAACACGAACGCAATCACGTTATCGCGCTGCTCTTTAGAACGATCCAGGTGCAGGAAGTACACCAGGTGAACCAGAACCTGAATCACCGCGAATACCAGAACGATCATCAACGTGATCGATTTCGGCAGGGTCGGGTACATCACCAGACCAAACGGGATGAGCGTCAGGATTACCGACAGGATGAAGCCGATGGCGTACGACTTAACACTGCCGTGGCTCGAATCATGGCTGTCATGGTCATGGGAGTGTGCATTAGCCATTACAGAGTCCCCATCAGGTAAACAACGGTGAAGACGCAGATCCAGACCACGTCCAGGAAGTGCCAGAACAGGCTCAGGCAAGTCAGGCGAGTCTTGTTGGTGTTGGTCAGGCCGTGCTTATTGACCTGATACATCATCACCGCCATCCACAGCAGGCCAGCCGTTACGTGCAGACCGTGGGTGCCGACCAGCGTGAAGAACGCCGACAGGAAACCGGAACGGTGCGGGCCGTAGCCTTCGGAGATCAGCAGGTGGAACTCGTTGATCTCCATGCCGATGAAGCCCAGGCCGAGCAGGAAGGTCAGGCCCAGCCAGGTCAGTACGCCTTTCTTGTTGCCCTTGAAGAAGGCCAACATGGCGAAACCGTAGGTGATCGAGCTGAACAACAGCAAGGCGGTTTCGCCGAGCACGTAAGGCAGTTCGAAGATGTCGTGGCCCGATGGGCCACCCGCTACGTTATTTACCAGTACCGCGTACACCGCAAAGATCGACGCAAACAAGATGCAGTCGGTCATCAGGTAGAGCCAGAAACCGAAGACGGTTGTTGGCCCCGAGTCGTGGTGATGGTCATCGTGCCCATGGTCATCGACATGGGCGTGTCCAGCATTGGTCACTAAGTTCGACATGGTTTAAGCCTGTTCCAACGAGGTTTCTACACGGTTGGCCGGGATCTTCTTCTCGGCTACCAGGCGAGCGTGTTGCTCGGCTTCGATGCGCTCGATCGTCTCGACCGGCACCATGTAGCCTTGATCATCACGGGCAGCGTGAATGATGAAGTAACCGATGGTGCCTACCAGGCCCACGATTGCCAGCCACCAGATGTGCCAGATCATCGCGAAACCGAATACGGTCAACAGCGCGCCCATCACCACGCCAGTGGCGGTGTTGTTCGGCATGTGGATCGGCTCGTAGTGCTTAGGTTGCTGGTACGCAGTACCGTCTTCCTTCGCTTCGGTGAACGCATCGATCGTGTTCGCAGTAGGGATCACAGCGAAGTTGTAGAACGGCGGTGGCGACGAGGTCGACCATTCCAGAGTGTGGCCATTCCATGGGTCGCCGGAGTCGCAAGCGTTCTGCTTACGGTCACGGACACTCACGTACAGCTGGATCAGCTGGCAGGCGATGCCCACAGCGATCATTACCGCACCGAACATGGCAACGTACAGGTACGGTACCCACTCAGGGTTGGTAGTGGCGTTCAGACGACGGGTCATGCCCATGAAGCCCAGTGCATAGAGCGGCATGAACGCGACGAAGAAGCCCGAGATCCAGAACCAGAATGCAGCCTTGCCCCAGCCTTCGTGCAGCTTGAAGCCGAACGCTTTCGGGAAGTAGAAGCTGAAACCAGCGATGTAACCGAATACAGCACCACCGATGATCACGTTGTGGAAGTGAGCGATCACGAACAGGCTGTTGTGCAGTACGAAGTCAGCACCCGGGATGGCCAGCAGTACGCCGGTCATGCCGCCGATAGCGAAGGTCACCATGAAGCCCAGGGTCCACAGAACCTGGCTGGTGATACGCAGACGGCCGTGGTAGATGGTGAATAGCCAGTTGAATAGCTTCACCCCCGTCGGGATGGAAATCAGCATCGTCGCCAGGCCGAAGAAGGCGTTGACGCTGGCCCCCGAGCCCATGGTGAAGAAGTGGTGCAACCACACCATGAAGCCCAGCACCGAGATCGCGCCGGAGGCGTAGACCATCGAGTGGTGACCGAACAGGCGCTTGCCGGTAAAGGTCGAGATCACTTCAGAGAAGATACCGAACGCTGGCAGGATCAGGATGTACACCTCAGGGTGACCCCATGCCCAGAACAGGTTCACGTACATCATTGGATTGCCACCAAGTTCATTGGTGAAAATGTGGAAATCCAGGTAACGGTCAAGCGACAGCAGCGCCATGGTAGCGGCCAGGATCGGGAACGAAGCCACGATCAGGACGTTGGCCCAGGTGCAGGTCCAGGTGAAGATCGGCATGTCCATCAGTTTCATGCCAGGGGCGCGCATTTTCAGGACGGTGGCTAGGAAGTTGACCCCCGTCAGTGTCGTCCCGAGTCCTGATAACTGTAGCGCCCAGATGTAGTAGTCCACACCCACGCCAGGGCTGTACTGAATGCCCGACAGCGGCGGATAAGCAACCCAACCGGTCTTGGCGAACTCGCCGACGCCCAGGGACAGGTTGATCAGCACCACGCCGGAAACCAGCAGCCAGAAGCTCAAGGAGTTCAGGAACGGGTATGCAACGTCACGTGCACCGATCTGCAGCGGCAAGGCAAGGTTCATCAAGCCGGTGAAGAATGGCATCGCCATGAAGATGATCATGATCACACCGTGAGCGGTGAAGATCTGGTCATAGTGTTCAGGCGGCAGGTAGCCAGGCGAACCCTCGGTGGCCATGGCCAACTGGGTACGCATCATGATGGCGTCGGCAAAACCACGCAGCAGCATGATCATGGCAACGATGACGTACATGACACCGATTTTCTTGTGGTCGACAGACGTCAACCACTCGGTCCACAGGTAGGTCCACTTCTTGTAGTACGTGATTGCAGCAAACAGTGCCAGACCACCCAGCGCGATCATGGCGATGGTCACCATCACGATCGGCTCGTGGAACGGGACCGCATCCCAACTTAATTTACCAAACATCGTTTACTCCTCTGCCCCAGCAGTTGAATGCGAGCCCGTGTCAGAACCTTCAACCACGGCCACTTCTTTCTTCTCGTGCTTGACCGGCTTGCCTGGCTTCATACCTTCGTACTTGTCGACGATTTTCTGAAACAGGTTCGGCTCATACGTGGAGTACAGAGCGACTGGGTTGTTCTGGCTTGGTTTGGTCAGGGCGTCGTATTCAGCTTGATCAAGCTGTTTAGGTGCGGCCTTGACTGCGGCTACCCAGGCGTTGAAATCTTCCTGGCTAGTCGAGATCGCTTTGAATTTCATGCCGGTGAAGCCAGCACCGCTGTAGTTAGCGGAGATGCCTTCCATTTCAGCTTTCTCGTTCGCGATCAGGTGCAGGCGAGTCTGCATGCCTGCCATCGCGTAGATCTGGCCGCCCAGTGCAGGGATGAAGAACGAGTTCATCACAGCATCGGAGGTGATCCGGAAGTTAAGCGGGGTGTTCTCAGGGAACTGGATTTCGTTAACCGTGGCGATACCCAGGTCCGGGTAGATGAACAGCCACTTCCAGTCCAGCGCGACCACTTCGATGTTGATCGGCTTGACGTCGGATTCCAGCGGACGGTAAGGGTCCAGCTCGTGGGTCGACTTATAGGTGATGTAACCCAGGGCGATGATGATGAGGATCGGCACCAGCCAAACGGCGATTTCGATCTTGGTGGAGTGCGACCACTTCGGCGCGTAGGTAGCGCTGGTGTTCGACGCGCGGTATTTCCAGGCGAAGGCAAACGTCATGATGATCACGGGAACCACGACCAACAGCATCAGCAGGGTGGCGGTGATGATCAGGTTGCGTTGATCCAGACCGATCTGTCCTTTCGGGTCCATCAAGGTCCACTTGCAGCCTCCCAGCATTAACAGCATGCCAAGCAGCGGCAAAAAGCCTAGTAATCGGGGGTACCTGTTTTTACTCATCTCACGACCTCTAAAGCAGCTTGCGCAATGCAGTTGGGTTTTGATCGCCAACACTTCACCCTGCCAAGGGTTGGCATTTCTCTTCGATTGAATAAGAGCCTGCCCGGCGCGCCATACATTGGCGTTTCACGGACCTGCGGTGAGTTCTTATTCGATTTCGTGGTTAAAGGCCTTGTTACAGACCAATTCCATTTGGTGCGGATAGTTGAAAGGCTTGCCGGAACCTGGGGTCGCATAGAGCCATCCATCTGCCCCTCGACCGCTCCAATGCTCAAAGATTGAACAGCACCAGACATTCAGTGCGGGCGATTGTAGTTAGCTGGCGATGTATAAACCATGTCTTATAAAGAAATAATTTTTATCGATTCCAGCAACAATCCTTCACCAATCTTGCAAAGGTTCGGGATCTTATCGTGTTCGATTCTCAACAAAAACCACAAAAATTGCCGTGTTATTGCGTAAAGCACCCCATCCCTTACACCTTGTAAGGGCATGCAAAACGTATCCAAGTCCCCATAAAACAAGGCATTGGGACATCACTGAATGGCTCAGACGCGGCGAGGTTCGTGGCATCGCTCAAACGATGAACTGACAGCACAATTTAGCCGCCTGGCGCAAATTTAAGGCGTTGCTCAGCACGTCAAAAACGTCCTGCGCCAGCCTCCGTGTGACAACATGTCGCACGCTGCGCGCACCGGATGTTGCCCCTCGTCACGGCCTCTTCACAAATACCTACAACCAAAAACGCCCCGACCTTCCTTCAAGGAAGATCGGGGCGTTTCGGTTAATCGCTTCAGGCCTGGCGTTGGCGGTTCCGGTAGATGCACAGCGGCACCAGGATCGCCGTCAGCACGAACGCCACCAGCGCCCATTGCGCCAGGGACAAGCCCAAGATCGGCGGGTACGGCGTGCTGCAGAAGCCATCCACCTGGAAGCCCAGTGGGAACACCTTGGCCAGTGGCAGTTCATCCACGATCGGCTGCAACACATCGACGCCGCAGCTGACCTCAGGGAAGAACTGGGTGTACACGTGATGGCCGGCCGCAGCCACGCCACCGAGGGCGCTGAGGACCACCAGCCCTTCAAAGAAGGTGACCGCGCCTTTGCGGCGCATGGCCGCACCGATAAAGGCAAAGACCGCGATCAACAGCAAGGCGTAACGCTGCAGGATGCACAGCGGGCACGGCGCCTCGCCCAACACCACTTGCATGTACAGCGCACCGCCGATCAGCGCCAGGCAGATGATGCCCAGCAACACCAGAAAGCGCCGCTCCCTGCCTAAACGCAATTCGTCACTCATCCCCGTTTCCCTTTGCCAGATTATGGTTGTGCCTGATGGCCGCAAGTTTACACACAGGGGAGGGTTAAAACAGAGAGGGGTTAACGGCGGATTAATCGTCGGGAATGTTGTAGCTGTGCGGACGCCATCGCGGGCAAGCCCGGCTCCCACAGTGGATTGCATTTCCATGTGGGAGCCGGGCTTGCCCGCGATAGTGCCGACTCGGTGCGCCGGTTAAAACTTTATTCCAGGGCCCCAGCCGGGCCGAAGAATTCGTAGCGGGCTTGGTTATCGGGCACGCCCAGGGCTTTGAGGTGGCGCTTGACCGCCGCCATGAAGCCTTTAGGGCCGAGGAAGTAGGCATCCAGGTCACGTTGCTCAGGCAACCAGGCCGCCAGTTGCTCCTGGCTCAGCATCCCGACCTTGTCCGCCGCCGGGCTCACGCCGTCGTCTTCGGCGTAGCAGTAGAAGCGCTTGAGTTGCGGATGCTTGGCGGCCAGGGCGTCCACCCAATCGCGGAACGCGTGCACGCCGCCATTACGCGCGCAGTGGATAAAGTGCACCGGGCGCTCGGTGGCCAGGGCCGCTTCGAGCATCGGCAGCGTTGGCGTGATGCCCACCCCGCCGCTGATCAGCACCAGCGGTTTGTCGCTGGTCACCAAGGTGAACTCGCCCGATGGTGGGAACAGGTCGAGGGTCGCGCCGACGTGCATCCGATCATGCAGGTAGTTGGACACTCGCCCACCCGCTTCGCGCTTGACGCTGATGCGGTACAGGCCCGAGTCACTCAAGGCGGACAACGAGTAGTTGCGGCGCACTTCTTCGCCATCCAGCATCAGCTTCATGCCGATGTATTGGCCCGGCGCGGCCGCCAGGATTGGGCCGTTGTCCACCGGGGCAAAATAGAACGAGATGATCTCGTCGCTCTCCTCCACGCGTTTCACCAACAGGAACGGCCGCGCGCCGCGCCAGCCGCCTGGGGCCTGGGCTTTTTCGTCATAGATGGCGGCTTCGGCGCCGATCAGGATATCGGCCAACTGGCCGTAAGCGGCGCCCCAGGCGCTCAGCACCTCAGGCGTGGCAATCTCGCTGCCGAGTACTTCGCAAATGGCCCGCAGCAAGCAGGTACCCACGATCGGGTAGTGCTCCGGGAGGATCTGCAAAGACACGTGCTTGTTGATGATCTTAGCGACCAGATCGCCCAACTGGTCTAACTGGTCGATATGCCGCGCATACATCAGCACGCCATTGGCCAGGGCGCGGGGCTGGTCGCCATTGGCCTGATTGGCTGGGTTGAACAGCGGGCGAACGTCTGGGTACTCGCTGAGCATCATGCGGTAGAAATGGGTGATCAGCGCTTCGCCGCCGCTTTCCAGCAGGGGCACAGTGGATTTGATGATGGCACGGTCTTGGGCACTAAGCATGGCAGACTCCTGGGTCTTTTTACTGATTGCCCTTACCTAATCAGCATTCGTGCCAACTTATAAATCGTTATATTTCAATAACTTGAATAATATGTAGTCAGTATGACTGCCTACACTTTATAGTCATAAGGACTACAAGGAGTCATTATGACTGCGCAATCACTGCTCACCACCCTGCTGCCCTTGGTCGCCGACCTGTCCCGCGAGCTGCCCGAAGGCGAGCGCTACCGGCGCCTGCTGCAAGCCATGCGCGCCCTGCTGCCATGCGACGCCGCCGCATTGTTGCGCCTGGACGCTGAATGGCTGGTGCCCTTGGCAGTCGATGGTTTGAGCCCGGATACGCTCGGCCGGCGTTTCAAAGTCAGCGAGCACCCGCGTTTCGCCGTGTTGCTGAGCAGCCCCGGCCCGACGCGCTTTGACAGCGACAGCGAACTGCCCGACCCTTACGACGGTTTGGTCGATGGCCTGCATGGGCATCTGCAAGTTCACGACTGCATGGGCTGCCCGCTGTTTATCGACGACAAACCCTGGGGCCTGCTGACCCTTGATGCGCTGGACACCGAACGCTTCGAACGCGTCGAACTGGACGCCCTTCAAGCCTTCGCCAGCCTGGCTGCGGCCACGGTCAATGTCGCCGAGCGTATTGAGCGCCTGGCGTTGCGCGCCGAAGATGAGCATCAGCGCGCCGAAATTTATCGCCAGGCCAGCGGCCAGCAGCACAAGGAAATGATCGGCCAGAGCAAGGCACACAAGCGCCTGGTCGAAGAAATCAACCTGGTGGGCGGCAGTGACCTGACCGTGCTGATCACCGGCGAAACCGGTGTCGGCAAAGAGCTGGTGGCCCAGGCCATCCACGCCGCGTCGCCGCGGGCAGACAAACCCTTGATCAGCCTCAACTGCGCCGCCCTCCCGGAAACCTTGGTGGAAAGCGAGCTGTTCGGCCACGTGCGCGGCGCCTTTACCGGCGCGCTGAATGAGCGTCGGGGCAAGTTCGAATTGGCCAATGGCGGCACTTTGTTTCTGGATGAAGTCGGTGAGTTATCACTGGCGGTGCAGGCTAAGCTGCTGCGCGTGCTGCAAAGCGGCCAGTTGCAGCGCCTGGGCTCGGACAAGGAGCATCAAGTTGACGTGCGCCTGATCGCCGCCACCAACCGCGACCTCGCCGAAGAGGTGCGCAACGGCCGCTACCGTGCCGACTTCTACCACCGCCTGAGCGTGTACCCGCTGCAAGTGCCGGCGCTGCGTGAACGCGGCCGTGATGTGCTGCTGCTGGCGGGCTTCTTCCTCGAGCAGAACCGTTCACGCATGGGCCTGGGCAGCCTGCGCCTGACCAGCGATGCCCAGGCAGCGCTGCTGGCCTACAACTGGCCGGGCAATGTGCGCGAGCTGGAACATTTGATCGGACGCAGCGCACTCAAAGCCCTGGGAAACTGTCGCGAACGTCCGAAGATATTGAGCCTGAGTGCCCAGGACCTGGACCTGCCTGACGTCAGCGCACCGGCGATGATCGAAGCACCGGCCGACGTGGCCCCCATCGTCACCGGCGACCTGCGCCAGGCCACCGAGCACTACCAACGCCAAGTCATCAGCGCCTGCCTGGAGCGCCACCAACACAACTGGGCCAGCGCCGCCCGCGAACTCGGCCTCGACCGCGCCAACCTCGGCCGCATGGCCAAACGCCTGGGCCTCAAATAACCAAAAGATCAGGAAGATACCTCGGTCAACTGTGGGAGCTGGCTTGCCTGCGATAGCGGTGGGTCAATACAGAATGAGCTGGCAGGTATACCGCCATCGCAGGCAAGCCAGCTCCCACATTTTTAAACCTGTTTCGCTCTGAAAACCGGGTTCACAGGCCTAACCTTGCGAAACACCAACACATTCCCCAACATCACCAGCACCAACCCCGCCAACGCCGGCGCCGTCCACTGATACCCCTCGGCAAACGCCGACACATTCAGCGCCACCACCGGAAACAACACCGTGCAATACGCCGCCCGCTCCGGCCCCATACGCCCCACCAGCGTCAGGTACGCGGTAAACCCAATCACCGACCCCGGGATCACCAAGTACCACAACGCGCCGATGTACCGCGCGCTCCAGTCCATCTCAAACGCAATCCCACGCACCGCGCAGTAAATCGCCAGCATCGCCGAACCATACGCCATGCCCCAGGCGTTGGTGGTCAACGGCCTGAGCCCGGCCTTCTGCTGCAAGCTGGAGAGCATATTGCCCGCCGAAAAACACATCGTCCCCAACAACGCCAAGCCCAAGCCAAGCAACGTCTGCGGGCTGGCGGTGTGCCCGACCAGTTCCGGCCAGAACAACAAGCCCAACCCCAGCAACCCCAGCGCGCCACCCATCAACACGTTGCGCGCGACCCGCTGGCCGAAAAACACCCGCGCATTGAGCGCGTTCCACAGCGTCGCCGTGGAAAACACCACCGCCACTAAGCCACTGGGTATCCACTGGCTGGCTGTCAGAAAGCACATGAAGTTGACGCAAAACAGGCACACGCCCTGAGCCAGGCAGATCAAGTGCCCGCGCCGGTTCATCACCTGCAACTTGCGGCTGAGCAGCAACAGCGCAAACAGCACCAGTGCCGCCAAGCCGAAGCGATAGACGATCGACACGGGAATCGCCACGACGCCCAATTGCCATTTAAGCGCGATCCAGGTGGTGCCCCAGATCAGCACAGTGAGTAAATACAGGGAAAGGTTCATGGTGGGCTCCGGTGATTGAGCCACAGTGTCACCCGCACAGCCGGGCGCGCTCTTGCATATTCTTGCGCTTTTGTCGGGTGCCGGGATCACAGCAACGGCGACGCGGAGTAGGATGCAAGGCGTCGGAGAGAACAACCATGCCAGAGCTGGAATCCCTGCAAGTCTTTCAAGCCCTTAACCGCTCGCCCAACGCGCGCCTGGAAGCCTGCGCCGAGCTCGGTGACGGCTTGTCTGCGGCCTTGTGGAGCAACCATCACGATTCCCAGGACTATCAGGCGCCCACCCACCACACCTTGTCCTGCTACATCGGCGGCGGCACCGGCACCTTTCGCCGCGACCAGCCGGGCACCAAGGGTGGCCCCGACAAGCTGTGCATCTTGCCGGCCGAGCACCAGTCAGCGTGGGTGATCAACGGTGAAATCCGACTGGCCCACGTGTATTTCAGCCCGGAGCAATTCGCCCTCGGCTGCGTCACCCTGCTCGACCGCGAACCGCGCGAGCTGCAATTGCGCGAAAGCACCTTTCTAGAGGATGCGAGCCAGGCCCGGCGCTTTCACCAGTTGATCGCCCTCAACTGGCACGAGCCCGCCGAGCGCCTGCTGACCAGCAGCCTGGCCCACGAAATGCTCAGTCACACCTTGCTCAGCCAAGTCGGCGCGCGCGATGGGCTGCGCTTGAAAGGCGGGTTGGCCGCGCATCAGCGGCGGCTGTTGGTGGACTACATCGACCATCACCTGGAAGACCCGATCAGCCTCGGGCAACTGGCCGGCCTGTGCGCGCTGTCCGAATACCATTTTGCGCGGATGTTCCGCCAAAGCTTCGGCCTGCCGCCCCATCAATTCCTGCTGGCGCGACGCCTGACGCGCGCGCAAAGCCTGCTACGCAGCGGCGCCCTGCCCCTGGCCGACATCGCCTGGATGTGCGGTTTCTCCAGCGCCAGCCACTTCAGCCAACGCTTTCGCCAAGCCCTGGGCGCAACCCCCGGCGAATACCGCCAAGCGTTCTGCGCCAGAACACACACTCTGTAACCGCCGAGCTCTTCCTGTGGCGTGTACCTGCGCTACCCCATCAACCCCAATGTCTTGGCTTTCGCCACCGCCTGCGTACGCCGCTCCACCCCGAGCTTGCTATGGATACGCCGCGCGTGGGTCTTGACGGTATGCAGCGAGATAAACAGCCGATCGGCGATTTCCAAGTTGGAGTTGCCAAGGGCGATCAACTGCAACACCTCCAACTCGCGCAGGCTCAGGGGATTTTCCGCCACGCCGCTGGGCGACGCCTGCGTCTCCAGGCCCAGCTCACTCAATAGCCCCGGCGAGCGCAACCGAAGCTCACGAATCGCCTGCTGCACCTGGCAACGCGCGGCCAACGCCAAGCCGGCTTGCAGCGCACGACGGGCCAATGCCGAGTCGCCGAGTTGCCAAGCCACCTCGCCGAGCACCAGCTGCAATTCGGTTTCCAGGCAAAGCATGCCGCGTTGCCGGGTGGTTTCAAGCAAGGCCGTCAGCCGCGCGATGGGTTGATCGGCACAACCCAGCTTCACCTCGGCCAACACCAGCAAATATTCCAGGCGCGGGATCAGCTCCAGCGTGGCCGGCGGCGCCTGCTTGGCACACGGCCCACGAAAATGGCGCAGCACCCGGCGCATCGCTTCCAGCGTCAAGTCGGCGCGACCTTGTTGCAACCAGAAGTGCCCACTGACCAGCAGCAACACCGCGCGGTACACCGTGTCCGGCACGTGGCGTTGCTGCATCAGGCGCTCAGCTTCGCGCAATTGAATGAAGGCCTGGGCGTAATCGCCACGGTTCGCCGCCAACAGCGCCAGGCCGAGAAAGCCGTACAGCACGCGCTTGTCCTGACTGTGCAGGCACATCGTCAACCCACCCTCGAAACACTCGGCCGCCAGCGCATCCTGACCTTGGCGCAGCGCCAAATGCCCGCGCCGCAACGCGATGCGCCCCACCAATGGCCCAGCCTTGAGCCGCTGCCCCACCAGCATCGCCTGCACCGTTTCCAGCAGGCTTTGCGCCCGATACGGCGCGCCGCGTTGCTCCAGCAGTTGGGCGTGATCCAGCTCCAGCAAAGCCTCCAACACCAACGAACCATGGGCGCGGGCCAGGCACAGGGCTTCGCGGTTCAGCGCTTGGCCAACGTCCAGTTCACCGCGCAACAAGGCTTGTTGGGTCAGGCCCGAGAGGCACATCAGGCGCGACGTCCAGGCGCTGTCGGGCAAGGCTTGCAACGCCTCCAGGAAATGCGCGCGGGACCGCTCGGCATCACCGCTCAAATGCAACAGCCAGCCCCATTGCGCCTGCGAGCGCGCCAACAGATAACGCTGTTGCGCCGCCGTCGGCTGCGGCGCAAACCGGGCAAGCTGATCGATACACACCGCGGCTTGATCGAAGCGCCCGGCAAACAGCAATGCCGCTGTGACCAAACCGACCAGTTGCGCCGAGCCGAGCATCAATTCATCGCCATGCTGCTCGTGCAGACGCAACAACAGTACGGCGTTCTGCTGACGGAACAGGTCCTCAAAACTGAAGTGCTGCAACAGGCTCACCGCCACTTCGTAGGCTTCGGCCAGCAGCGCCTGCTCGAAGGCAGCCTGCCAGTCCTGCTCGGTGGTGAACCATTGGCAGGCGCGCCGATGCCAAGAACGCTTGGCCGGCCAGGGCTCATCACGGATTAACTGAGCCAGGGGCGGGAACACCTGCAGCCAATCGGTGGCGTCCTCCCACGGTTGGATAAACGCACCGAGCGCCTGCAAATCGCGCAGGTACTGATCGCCGTCGCCAGAGCCAAACAGGTGCTCACACACGCTCGAATTGAAACGCGGCAAATGCGCCAACACGCGCCAGGCCTCGGCCAGTTCGGCGGGCAAGCTGCTGAAGAGTTCGTGTTGCAGGTAGTCGAGCAGGGTCTTGTCCGGGTGACCGTCACCGAGCAAGGCGATACGCACACCCGCGCACCAGCCGCCGCTGAACTGCATCACGTTGTCGACGGTTTGCCCTGGGCCGAGCAGTTGCTGGATTTCGGCATGGCTGAACATCAACTCACTGCACTCCAACAACTCATCATCGAGCAGCAGGCGTGGCCAGTTGCACATCGGGCGCCGCCGCGCGCACAGCCACCAGGTCAGTGCCGGGCTGGCGGCGGTGAGCAAGCGGTCGAGCAAAGCGTCCAGCTCGGGGGCGGGCTGGCGACAGAAATCATCAAGGAATATCCACGCGGTGTTTTGCCAGCGGCTGAGGTCGAGCAGCAAACTGGCTTCATCGATAAACGACAAACCAAGGTTTTGTGCCAGCCGTGCACAGAAAGCCTCGGCGCTGAGCACGGCGCCATTGAGCGCCAGCCAATACACCTGACACCCCACCGGCGCCTGCAACGCGCACTCGGCGAGCAACGCACTCTTGCCACTGCCGCCCGGCGCGCAGAGCAGTTTCACCCTGACCTGCGCTGCGAGCAAAGGCTCGGCCAGACGCGGGCGCAACTGATGGTGGGCGGACAGCCGTGGCATGAATCCAGGACGGTCCAGGCAGCGTGTCATGGCGGTCATTGCTGCATCCTGCTTTTTATTGTTATGCAACCTGGCGCCTACCCTAGTCCTGTGGTCGGCGGTTGTTGAAGAAGTATTCAGCGGGGTGATTAGTCGGCATAAAAAAGCCGGGATTCCACCCCACCATAAAGTGGAACCCGGTCAATGTGGGAGCTGGCTTGCCTGCGATGGCAGTGGGTCAGCCAGCCCATCCGTGGCAGATGTACCGCCATCGCAGGCAAGCCAGCTCCCACAGTTGGATTGCATTTCAACTGAAGGTCAGCGCACGCCTGCAGACCTCAATGCCGCCGGGGTGTAGTCCGCCGCCTTGGCCGCAAAGCCGAACACGAAACTGTGTTTCTCCTCATTCTTCATGCCCAACGCGATGTAGCGCCCGGCGATGATGTCGTAGAGCGTTTCCACGGTGTAGGCCGGCACCTGATGGTCGTAGTAAAACTGCGCGTGGCCTTCGGCGACACGCCACAGCTGACCACGGCCGTCATAGTGATCAACCAGCGCGACCTGCCAGCTGTCTTCGTCGATGTACATGTGGCGCTTGGCGTAGATGTGCCGCTCGCTCGGCTTGACGGTGCCGACCACTTCCCACACCCGGTGCAACTCATAGCGGGTCAGGTCCTGGTTGATATGCCCGGCCTTGATGATGTCGTCGTACTTGAGGGTCGGCGAATCGAGCTTGTAGCTGTTGTAGGGGATGTACATCTCTTTTTTGCCGACCAGCTTCCAGTCGTAGCGGTCGGGGGCGCCAGAGAACATGTCGAAGTTGTCGGTGGTGCGCAGGCCGTCGGAGGCAGTGCCCGGGCCGTCATAGGACACTTGCGGCGCGCGGCGCACGCGGCGTTGGCCGGCGTTGTAGATCCAGGCCAGGCGGGGCTCCTTCACCTGGTCGAGGGTCTCGTGCACCAGCAGCACATTGCCCGCCAGACGTGCAGGCGCAGTGACCGATTGTTTGAAGAAACTCAGCACGTTGGCGGCCTTGGTCGGGTCGATATCCGGGATGGCCTGCGGCACCGCCACTTCTTCTTCGAAGCGGATCGGCGTGTAGCTGCCGTTCGTTTGCGGGGTGGCCTGGGTGATGATGCGCTTGAGGTTGCCGCCGTGGTAGCGGGTGATGTGGTTCCACAGCACCTCCACGCCATTCTTCGGAATCGGGAATGCGTAGTAGCGGTTGCCGGTGAAGTTTTCCAGGCCGTTGCCGTCGTTGATCGCGTGCACGTTGAGCGCGCTGCGCTTGATCGACTCGTAGATATCCGGCGGCAGGTTGACGGTGCGGTGGGTCGGGTACACCGGGATCTTGTAGGTCTCGGGGTAGCGTTTGAACATCGCCACCTGGCCGTCGGAGAGCTTGTCTTTGTACTTGTCGACGGTCGCAGCGGTGATCACGAACAAGGGTTTTTCATTGGCAAACGGGTCGGCGAGGAAGCCCTTGCTGTCCACCGCACCGGCGTTTTTGGGGATGCCGCCGGTCCAGGCCGGAATCGAGCCGTCGGCGTTGCCGGCTTTTTCAGCGCCGACCGGCGTGAGGCTGGTGCCGAGCTTGGCGGCTTCCTCGGGCGACACCGCCGCCATCACGTGGGCAGCCAGCAGACTCAGGGCCATCACTGCAAATATCTTACGCATAGGTTCTTGTCCTTCCTTAAACCAGATCAGAAGTTCACGCCGAAGCTGAGGGCGATAAAGTCGCGGTCGGTGAGGGTGTTGTAGTCGCCGCCGAAAAAGTCGGTGTAGCTCAGGCTGGCGGTGTAGGTGTTGCGGTAGTCCGCATCCACGCCGACGCTGATCGCCTTGGCGCCTTCGTTGAAGATCCCGTTGGGGCCATAGCCGCTGACGTCATGAGACCAGGACAGGTTGGGCTTGAGGTTCACCCCGGCAAACGCGTTGTTGTAGTCCAGGATGGCGCGGGCGCGATAACCCCAGGAGTTGGCGGTGACGAAACCGTCGGTATCGCCTTGGAAACCGTAGGCGCCGAACACCGAGTCGCGGCCGTAGCGCAGCTTGGTTTTGGCTTCCAGCCCGCCGACGTGCACATAGGCCGCCTCGCCCACCAGGGTCAGGCGTTCGGCGCCCAGCACCTGGTCGAAGAACTGGGTCATGGTGCTTTGGATCTGGGTGATTTCCTTGCGTCGATAACCGACGTTGTCCGAGCCGAACGAACTGCGGATCGGCGAGGCGGTATTGCCGGCAATCGGGTTGACCAAGGCCAGGGTCAGGTCAGTGGTGTTGAGTTGCACCGGTGCGTTCGGGCGGTAGCTGATCTCGCCGGTCCAGGCCGTGCCGGTGGGCAAGGTGGTGGAGAAGCTGGCGCCGTACAGGCGAATGTCTTCGGGGTAATCGAGGTAGTACTGGCCACGGCCGAGCATGGTGCTTTGCGCCAGGCCCGCGCCGCTGCCGGGCGCGATCGCATTGGCGGCGGCCGCAATACGCCCGATGGTCGCCAGGTTGGTGTTGGCGGTCAGCGTGCCCACGGTGGGTGTGCGGCTGTGGTAGTTCATGAAGTACAGGCCGTACTCGGTGTCATCGCCAAGCCAGCGCAAGGCCGCGCCGAACTGGCCGCCATCACGGGCTTCGCGGTCCTTGGCGCGCTGTACCACCACGCCTTCGCGCGTAACCTGAAAGCCCTGGCCGAACGCTGCGGCCACGGGCTGCAACGGCGCAATCGCCGGGCTGCCGACGGTGTAGTTGCTGTTGCAGCCGTGGGCCACTACGTCGTTGCCGAAAAAGGTGCCGCAGTTATCCACTACGGTGTTTTCCCAGTTCAGTTGGTAGAAGCCTTCTACCGACAATTGGTTGGTCAGGCTCTGGGAGGCGAACAGCATGTTCACCGGAATCAGGCCTTCCTTGATCTCCGCGCCAGGGCGGCGGAAGGCCGACACGTCGATAGGGTTGATGCTGTTGATCGAGTTCCCGATAAACGTACTCTCACCCCAGCTCACTACCTGCTTGCCGACGCGCACGTTACCGGGCAGGTCGCCGATGGAATAGTTGTGATAGACGAAGGCATCCAGCAACTCATAGCCGGAAGAGCGCGCGCCTTCGTCGCGGTGGTTGTTGCTGATCTGTTTGAACTCGCGGTCTTCGTCCTGCAGTTCGAAGTCGTACCAGTATTTGCCGCGCACAAACACGCCGCTGTCGCCGTACTTGAGCTCCAGGTCGTGAATGCCCTTGAAGATCTTGGAAAAGGTCTCGCCCTTCTTGAAGTTCAGTCGCCCGTCATCCCCGGTAGAAGCCTGCCCCGTGCCGCCATTGGGAACGCCCACCAGTTTTTTGTCGGCATCGCGCATGCCCCAGCTGGCGCCGACCGACAGCGAAGAATCGAATTGCCCTTCGATCTCGCCAATGTTGAACGAAACCGCCTGTGCCTGGGCGCAGCAGCCCAGTGCAACCGCCGCAGCGAGCGCCTGTGGCGTGAAGATGGCGCGCATTGTTGTTTTTGTCATGCGTCTTCCCCGGTGAGTGACAGAAGGCCCCACCCTACTGCTGTCCGTCAGGAGCGATAAGCGCACCAAAGGGGTATTCGTGTTGTCGCTCAAAAGGATTAACAGGCGCTCAGGCCGGGGTTTGGGCAGGGCCATGGATGCGGTAGATGACGCGCTATCAGAAAGATAAATAGGCCAAAGAGCGTTCCCACGCTCTGTGCGGGACAATCGTTACTGATTTGGTAACAGTCATTGTCCTGAATGGGGATTACTCATTTTGTTACATACGACTATTCTTAACGCACTTTCAGGGCAAATGGCCCGCTTGCTCAACAGTAAGAAAAGTCTGATTCCCATAGATTGGCCCGCTGTATCAATCTATTACCGCTGTTCACCGACGTTGATTTATCGCTCCTTGATCCAACGTCTTACTTCGGCCGCTGCCTTTGCAGCGGCCTTTTTTATGCCCGCAATAAAACGGGGCGCCCTCAGCGCCCCGGAGTATTCAATAGTGTTCAAGCAACGATCAGAGGCTGAACTTCTGCAAGTTGGCCATCATCTCCTTCAATGCTTCGATGTTGTCCTTGGGGTGAGCGGCGCCTTCAAAGTCGCAAATCTGCGCCCAATGCGCCGCCACATCGTGCGGTGAAAAACCCGCTTCAGGGTCAAAACCCACACCCAGGCTGCGCTCCCAGCGGGTCTTGCCGATCCAGCCGCCGCCCACTTCAAACAGCCCCGAGGTTTCCTGGCACGCCTCGCTGCCCAGGTACACCACCAACGGGCTGACCAGCTCCGGCTTGAGCCGCTCGAATACTTGCGGCGGGATCAGGCCTTCGGTCATGCGCGTACCACCGGTGGGGGCGATAGCGTTGACCAGAATGTTGTTCTTGCGCCCTTCCAGCGCCAGGGTGCGGGTCAGGCCATACAGGCCAAGCTTGGCCATGCCGTAGTTGGATTGGCCGAAGTTACCGTAGATGCCCGAGGTGGACGCGGTGAAGATAACGCGGCCATAACCTTGCTCACGCAAATGCGGCCACGCGGCGCGGGTGACTTTGTAGGCGCCTTCGACATGCACCCGATAAACCAAGTCCCAGTCGCTGTCGTCCATTTTGTGGAAGGTCTTGTCGCGCAGGATGCCGGCGTTGTTGACCACCACGTCGATGCGGCCGAAGACATCCAGCGCGTTCTGCACGATTTTGTCACCGTCAGTGACGGAGTCATGGTTGGCCTCGGCAATGCCACCGGCCTCGCGGATCTCGGCGACCACCCGGTCGGCGGCCGAGGCATTGGCGCCTTCACCCTGGGTCGAACCGCCGAGGTCGTTGACCAGCACTTTGGCCCCATGCTTGGCGAACAGCAGCGCATGCGCCCGGCCCAACCCGCCGCCGGCACCGGTGACGATCACGACCTTATCCTGGAACTGCACTGACTCACTCATACCGAACTCCGCTGGCGACAATGGGAATGGGTTGAGTGTCAGGCACACGGGCGCGGGTCACAATAAAGTCAGCCGAGGCTGAATGGTGCTCGATAAGGCAGCGGGATGATTGCTTGGGTCAAACTCTGGAAGGCCACCCCATTTTCTGTGGTCAGTGGGCTTATTGTGGCGAGCGGGCTTGCCCCGCGCTGGGCTGCACAGCAGCCCCAATAAGGCCACCGCAGTGTGTCAGACATATCGCGGTCGCAGGTTTTAGGGCGGCTTCGCCACCCAACGCGGGGCAGGCCCGCTCGCCACAAACGACTTACGATGATGCTCAGGAGTACGCCACTCGCGGCACCGACTGACCAATGCGCTCGCGAAACGTCAGGTAATGCTTGAGCACCTGCAGCGGCGCTTCGATCTGCGGGTAGTGGCCGATATTCGCCAGCAGCACCGTGTCGGCGTGGGGCACCAGTTGGTGATAGCGCTCCACCATATGCGCCCCGGAGATCGGGTCGACTTCGCCGTCGATCACCCGTAACGGCACATCGCCGCGTTGCATCGCGTCCACCCAGCGTTCACGCAGGCGGCGGCGCTGGGGAATATAGGCAATCAGTTTGTGCAGGATGCGCGGGCCGTCATTGCCATTGATCAGGCTCCAGAAGTCATCCAGCGCGCTTTCACTGGGCCGAGTACTTGGGCCGAAAATCTGGCTGAAGCTGTTCGACAGGGCATTACGCCCAAAGGCGCGGCCGATCATCCAGCCAAGCGGGCTGAGCAAGAGTTTTTGCACCAGCGTCGGGCGATGGGTTTCCGGGAACAGCCCACCGTTGAGGAACACACAGCTGGCCATTTGAAAGCGACCTTCGTAATGGCGCGCGAGTAATTCCTGGGCGACGCTGTCGCCGTAGTCATGGGCCAACACGTGCACCGGCTGCTCCACGCGCAGGTAGTCGAGCAGCGCCTGTTGCAGGTCAGCCTGCTCCAACAGGCAGTAGTCGTGGTCCAACGGCTTGGCCGAGTCGCCGAACCCGAGCATGTCGCAAGCAATCACCAGGTTGCGCTGGGCCAGGGGCTGCCACAGGTAGTGCCAGTCCCAGCTGGCAGTGGGGAAGCCGTGAATCAACAGCAGCGGCTCGCCCTGCCCGGCCACCCAGAAACGCACGGTGCGGCCACGAAAGACGAACGCCTGGCCACGCTTGCGCCAGGCACTGAGCGGGATTTCTGCGAGTGGCATCAGCTTTTATACCCAGGATCTTGCAGGTCCAATTTACGCAGCAGCGCCGGCCAGGCCAGCGCGCCTCCCATACCTTGGGCGCTCTTTGTGACAACTGCCACCATCGCCTTAGCCCCCGCCAGAATCTGCGGCTCGATGGCAATCAGTTCGGCGCCGCCGTTTTGCGCCAGCACCTGGATTTCGCAGGCACGCTCAAAGGTGAACATCATCAGGAAGGTGTCGGCGATGCTGCCAGCGCAGGTCAGCAGGCCATGGTTGTGCAGCATCAGGAAGTTGTTGTCGCCCAGGTCTGCCTGCAAGCGCGCCTTCTCTTCAGGGTTCAGCGCCACGCCTTCGTAGGCGTGATACGCCAGGCTGGACAAAACAAAGGTGGATTGCTGGCTGATGGGCAGCACGCCCTGCTTTTGCGCAGACACCGCAACACCGGCCGCGGTGTGGGTGTGCAGCACACAGACCACGTCATGGCGCACGTCGTGGATGGCGCTGTGGATGGTAAAGCCGGCGGGGTTGATCTCGTAGGGGCTGTCCATCAATTTGTTGCCGGCCTGGTCGACCTTGACCAAGCTCGACGCCGTGATCTCGTGGAACATCAGCCCGTAAGGGTTGATCAGGAAATCATCGGTGCCCGGCACCTTGGCGGAAATATGCGTGAAGATCAGGTCATCCCAGCCATGCAGTGCCACCAGGCGATAGCAGGCCGCCAGGTCGACGCGCGCTTGCCATTCGGCAGCGCTGACCTGCTCTTTGACATTCTGCAGCGATAGAACGGGGGCTGGGCTCACGGCAATGACCTCCTTGGTGCACTTTCTTATTGTTTTTTTGGGTGAGGGGCCAGTCTAGTCAGACCACGTGGCGCAAGGAGTTGCCTTCGCAGCCAGCTTGATGACCGAGCGAGTCATCCAAGAGAATAGTCCACGTGGCGTCAGAGAAGCGCCGCCAATAAAGGCACGGCGAACAGGTTGAGCAGCCCCGTCAACACCATCACCAAGCCTGCGACCGAGCCTTCTTCGCCGCCCACTTCATGCGCCCGACTGACACCCGCACCGTGGGCGCCCACGCCAAACAGTGCACCGCGCGCCAACGGTGTACGCAGCGGCAACCATTTGAGCAGCACGCCGCCGAGCATGGCGCCGAACACGCCGGTGAACATCACGAACACGGCGGTGAGTTCCGGTACGCCGCCGAGGTCGGAGGACACCGGCATCGCAAACGGCGTGGTGATTGAGCGCGGTAGGAGAGACATGGTCACCGAGGTGTTCAAAGCCAGCGCCTTGGCCAGCCCGAACGAGGTGCCGATGGAGGCCGCGCTGCCCGCGACCATGCCCAGCAGCAACGCCGACCAGTGCCGCGCCAGCAAGCGGCGTTGTTGCCAGATCGGCACGGCAAACGCCACAGTGACCGGGCCCAGCACCAGCATCAGCCAGTGCGTGTCAGTGGCGTATTCGGCATAGGCGGTCTTCATCGGCACGGCCACCGCCAACAGCAGCGCCGGCACCAGGATCAATGGCGACAGCAGGTAGCGCCCGGTGCGGGCGTAGATCCAGCGGCTGAAGAGGTAAGCGGCCAGGGTCAGGGCGAGCCAGAACACCGGCATCAGTTCAAGCTTCACGGCGCATGCTCCAGCGGCAAACCATTTCCACGGTGAAGGCCGTGACCAGCATCACCGACAGCGTGCTGAAGCCGATCACCAGCAGGATGCGCCAGCCGTCATTGCGCACCAAACCACCGTAGTCGAGCAGGCTCATCAGTGCCGGGATAAAGAACAGCAGCATCTCCGCCATCAGCACCCCGGCGCCCAATTGCAGGGCGGCCGGTTTGACCAGGCCAGTGGCGAAGGTCGCCAGCAACAGGCCCAACCCCACCACGCCACCCGGTATCGGCCACGCCAACCACACGGCGAGCTGGGTGCCCAGAAAATAGATCGCCAGCAGCACCACCAACTCAATCAACAGGCGCCCGAGATGTTTGAAGCTGAAACGTTTCATAAGCTTTAGGTCCTCACAGGCGCTCAGTTTAAAGACGCCCCACCCATCCCCACAGCGAATTGTTAGACTGACCGCTATTCCAAACTGGAATCAGACCGATGGAATTCAAACAGCTGCGCAGTTTTGTCGAAGTGATCCGCCGGGGCGGCTTTACCCAAGCGGGTAAAACCTTGCACATCAGCCAATCGGCGGTGAGCAAACAGGTGGCCCAGCTGGAGCAAAGCCTGGGCACACCGCTGCTGGAACGCACGGGCTCGCACATTCGCCTGACGGCCGCAGGTGAGGTGGTATTACAGCGCGCCGAGGCGATGTTGCGGTTGCAGGCGGAATTGCTCAGCGAGCTCGATGATATGCAGCAACTGGCGCGCGGCGAATTGCGCCTGGGCTTGCCGCTATTGGCCGGGGACACACTGTTTGCCGGGCTGTTTGCCGAGTACCGCAGCCGTTATCCCAAGGTCACTATCCAACTGCTCGAAGGCGGCAGCCGCACCATCGAGCAGGCAATTCTCAGCGGTGAGCTGGACGTGGGTGGCACGCTGATGCCCAGCGACCCGGCCTTCGCCTGGCAGCCCTTCTGCGATGAACCGCTGGACGCGCTGCTGCCGATGGACCACCCATTGGCCGAAAACGCCCACGTGCACCTGGAAGAATTGGCGGGCACGCCGTTCCTGATGTACCAGCGCAGTTTTGTCCTCAACGATCGGCTGATGCAGGCCTGCCAGCAGTTGGGCTTCACGCCGAAGGAAGTGGGCCGCAGCGGCCAGGCGGACTTCCTGGTCGCACTGGTCGCGGCCGGCCAAGGCGTGGTGCTGTTGCCCAGCGTGGTCGCCCGTGGGCTGGTGCGACCGGGCGTGGTGCGCCTGACACTTAAGGCGCCCGACTACCTGCGCTGGAACATTGCCTTTATCTGGCGCGAGGGCGCCTACCTGTCCAGAGCCGCCCAGGCCTGGCTGGCATTGCTGCGCGAATTCCCGGTCAACCGCGCAGTGCAGTGACCAACTCGGCCAGCCACGGCTCGGCATCAGCTTCCGGGGTGACGCTTTCGCTGGCGTCCAGGCGCAGCATCGGCAGCACTTCGCGCACGCCCAACTCGCCGAACAGCTCGCACATTTGCTCGCCGCCGCCGCAGAACGTATCGCCGTAGCTGGCGTCGCCCAGGCCGATCACTGCGCCAGGCAGGCCGCGCCAGGCGGCGGGCAACTGGTCGCGAATGCTCGAATACAGCGGTTGCAGGTTGTCGGGCAGCTCGCCCATGCCGGTGGTCGAGGTCACCGCCAGAAAGGCCTCGGGGGCGAAGGCCTGCACGTCGGCCAAGGTGGCACGCGGGTTGTGCCAGGCTTCAAAACCGGCCGCGTTGAGGAGGCCGGCGGCGTGGCGGGCGACTTCTTCAGCGGTGCCGTAGACCGAGCCGGAAAGGATGGCGACTTTCATCAATCTGATCCTGTGGTTGAGCGAAAGCCTGGGATATTAACAGCTGACACAAATATTTCGGCGTAAGCGGCGCAACATTCAAGGTATGCCATAAACTCTAGCCTTCAAAAACAAGGCATGG
Organism: Pseudomonas sp. D47; assembly: GCF_045447305.1. Lineage (NCBI taxonomy): Bacteria > Pseudomonadati > Pseudomonadota > Gammaproteobacteria > Pseudomonadales > Pseudomonadaceae > Pseudomonas > Pseudomonas sp. D47. Next base: position 57,781 of record NZ_JBJGXU010000022.1, read on the forward strand.
ACCGCTCAATGATTAACGCCAAGCTGATGCAGATGGTCATCAACGCTTCCAACGACGGCATCGTCGTCGCCGAACGCGAAGGCGAAGAGAAGCCACTGATCTACGTCAACCCTGCTTTTGAGCGAATGACTGGCTACACGCTGGACGAAATCCTGTATCAGGATTGCCGTTTCCTACAGGCCGGTGACCGCGACCAGCCAGCCCTGATGGCCATTCGCGACGCCCTCGACCACGACGACGCCTGCCGGGAAATCCTGCGCAATTACCGCAAGGACGGCACACCGTTCTGGAATGAGTTGTCGCTGTCGACGGTGTACAACGAGGCCGACAAGCAGACCTATTTCATTGGCGTGCAAAAAGACGTCACCACCCAGGTGAAAGCCCAGCAACGAGTGGCACAGTTGGAAGCGCAAGTCGCCGAACTCAAAGAGCGCTTGGCGGCACTTGAGGCGACGAGCGGAATTAACAAATTGTAGTAAATGCGGTCTTTAGAGTGATAATGGCTTTTTAATACCTCACCCTTTGAGCTACATCAATGCACCGCGACGCGCTATTGACGCAGGACGAACTGGATTTTATCCAGGACATGCAGCACAACCCGCAGCTCAACCTGCGGGATGCGTGGTCGAGCCTGACCGTCAACGGCGGTGCGCAGATTCGCGACTTGCTCACGCGGTTGGCCGCTCACGACCACGTCACCATCCAGGCGCAGTTCGATAACCAGCAACTCACCTTTCCCCTGCACTTGGTGGAGGATGAGTTTCACGCGGTGCATTTGCGTTTGGGCGTGCCGAGTATTTTTGAAGATGGCCCGATGATTCGCCCGTGGCGCCTGGCGCTTGGAACGCCGGTGGCACTGGAGAACGTCAGGGGCAACCCCGCCGCCCTGTGGGTGCACGAGGTGTCATTCAAGGGGGTGCTGGTGGAGATTCGTGGCCGAGTCAAACCGCCGAAAACCTTTTCCCTGTGGTTCAGCCCGTCCGGCTACGAGCGGATCTCACTGCGCGGCACGCTGGAGCGGGAAACCGCTCGAGGCCTGTTTGCCTACCGCCTAAGCCAAAGCGATGCCGATGAAATCGAGCGCCTGCGCCAGTTCATCCTGCACCAGCACCGCCTGGTTCACCCGCACGTGCACGCCTGATATCAGGTATCCAACTGCCCACTGAGAAACTGCTGCAAGCGGCGCTGCATCAAGCGCCCTTCGTTGCCCAGGCAACCGATGGCGGACCCGGCCAACTCTTTTTCGGCCAGGTCCGATGCGGCACCGGCCAGCAGCAGCGGGCAATCCAGGGTCAGCGCCAAACGGGTCAGACGCCCGGCCAGGTCATGGTTGTGTGAGTGGTTGGAGAACAGGATGAGCGCCTGAGGACGCATCTTTTCACAGACCAGTGTCAACTCGTCCAAGGGTTGGCCCATGCCCAGCACCTTCACAGGCCTGTCCTCGCAACTGAGCAACAACGCCGCCACCATCAATTCCACTTTACGGCATTCGCCGGGCATAGCCGTCAGCAGTACCCGTGGCGCAGTTGAGGTGCCCGCGCGTCGCAGGTGTTCGAAGGTCTGCATGCGCAGGAAGGTATCGTAAAAAATCCATTCACTGGCTTGGCCGAAGCGGCCCTGATGGCGCAGCAGGTCGCTCCAAAGGGGCATCAGGATGTCCTGGAACGCCACGCTGAGCGGGTAGCTCGCGAGAACCTGAGCGTACAGGCTATGCAGTTGACGATCGTCAAACCCACTGATGGCGTTTACCAACCGCGCCCGCCACTGTGGCCATTCACTGTCGCTGCCGGTGTCGCGTTCAGCACGAATCGCGTCAGCCTGCTGATCGTCGCGCGCAAGGATCTTGCCGACTTTGCTCACGGCCACGCCGCGCTCGATCCAATCGAGAATACGATGGATGGTCACAATATCGTCGCTGGAATAGAGGCGATGCCCACTTTCGGTGCGTGTGGGCTGGATCAGGCCATAACGCCGCTCCCAGGCACGCAGGGTGACCGGGTTGACACCTGTCAATCTCGACACTTCGCGGATCGGGAACAGCTCATCGGGGTCAGCGGGACGACCCTGGGCAATTTCGCGAGTATGAGTAGTAATTTCGGGCATCTGCGGTAGAAAACATCCTTGTGAATTTGGATCCCATTTAACGCTTTTAGACTTGTCCTTTTCAAGGCCCGCTCTGTCAGACCAATGTCACTGGTGTATTTTTGCAAAACAGGAATAATCCTTGCCTGTTTTTTCTACGTCGCTGCACCACCCCGCAGCCTCGTTCGTGCGCCACCTACCCGGTTCGGCGCACCCGTACATTTGGAGATACACAATGTCTACCTCTCCCGTCACCTTGATGGTTGCGCGCCGCGTGGCCAAAGGGCGCTACGAAGACTTGATGGCTTGGCTGCGCGAAGGCGAGCAATTGGCCACGGACTTCCCCGGTTACCTGGGTTCCGGCGTGCTCGCCCCGCCGCCCAATGACGATGAATTCCAGATCATCTTCCGTTTCGCCGACGAGAAGACCCTGCATGCCTGGGAGTTTTCCGCTTCGCGCAGTGCTTGGCTGAGCCGTGGCAGCGAGCTGTTTGCCGACCCGTCCGAGCATCGCGTCAGTGGCATCGACGGCTGGTTCGGCGCGGTAGGTGCACGGCCACCGCGCTGGAAACAGGCCGTGGCAATCTGGCTGGCGTTTTTCCCGGTGTCCCTGTTGTTCAACTTTGTCCTTGGCCCGCTGCTCAACGAACTGGACCTGGCCCCGCGCGTGCTGGTCAGCACCCTGGCGCTCACCCCATTGATGGTTTATTGGTTCATCCCGCTGTCGACCCACCTGCTGGCGAACTGGCTGCACCCTACACCGCCACCGCGCAAGGCTGCAGAAGCCGCCGCTTGAGTACAGGGGGCCGCTCGCTGGTATAGTTTCATCCTGCCAGCGACGTGAGCCTCCCATGACTGCAACGAACGCCCCGATCCTGATCACCGGTGCCGGCCAGCGTGTCGGCCTGCATTGTGCCGAGCGCCTGCTGGACGAGCGCCACCCGGTGATTTTCAGCTACCGCAGCGAACGCCCCGGTGTGCAGGCTTTGCGCGAGCGGGGCGCGGTCGGTGTGTTTGCCGACTTCTCCAGTGAGGCCGGGATTCTGGCCTTCATCTCAGCGCTGAAGACCCATACCGACAGCCTGCGCGCTATCATCCACAACGCTTCGGCGTGGGTCGCGGAAACGCCGGGCGACGAAAGCCGCGCATTTACCGACATGTTCAGCGTGCACATGCTTGCGCCGTACCTGATCAACCTGCATTGTTCACCTTTGCTGCAACGCTCAACACCTGCCGATATCGTGCATATCAGCGACGACGTGGTGCGCAAGGGCAGCCGCCAGCACATTGCCTATTGCGCCACCAAAGCCGGGCTCGACAGCCTCACGCTGTCGTTTGCCGCGCAGTTCGCGCCGCTGATCAAGGTCAACGGCATCGCGCCGGCGATGGTGATGTTCAACGACGGCGACGATGCGGCTTACCGCGCCAAGGTCCTGGCCAAGTCCGCATTGGGCATCGAGCCCGGGCCCGAGGTGATCTACCAGAGCGTGCGTTACCTGCTGGACAACCCTTATGTCACCGGTACCACCCTGACCGTCAACGGCGGGCGGCATATCAAGTAAGCCGTTTGTGAGGATGTTGTATGACCTTGTCCCTGCCCCAACACTACCGCGAGATTCTCAAAGGACTGGGTGAAGACCCGGAACGCGAAGGCTTGCTCGACACCCCCAAGCGCGCCGCCAAGGCCATGCAGTACCTGTGTCATGGCTACGAGCAGAACCTGGACGAAATCGTCAACGGCGCGCTGTTCGCCTCAGACAATGACGAGATGGTGATCCTCAAGGACATCGAGCTGTATTCGCTGTGCGAGCACCACCTTCTGCCCTTTATCGGCAAGGCCCATGTGGCCTATATTCCGACCGGCAAGGTGCTGGGCCTGTCAAAGCTGGCGCGCATTGTCGACATGTACGCCCGGCGCCTGCAGATCCAGGAAAACCTCACGCGGCAAATCGCCGACGCCATCCAGCAGGTCACCCAGGCCGCCGGCGTGGCGGTGGTGATCGAAGCCAAGCACATGTGCATGATGATGCGCGGCGTGGAAAAACAGAATTCAACCATGAACACCTCGGTGATGCTCGGCGCCTTCCGCGAGTCGAACACCACGCGTATGGAGTTCCTGCAACTGATTGGACGGAGCAAGTAGCAATGCCACAACTTCAACCAGGCATGGCGCGCATCCGGGTCAAGGACCTGTGCCTGCGCACCTTTATCGGCATCAACGAGGACGAGATCCTCAACAAGCAGGACGTGCTGATCAACCTGACGATCCTGTATGCCGCTCAGGAAGCCGTGCGCGACAACGATATCGACCACGCGCTGAACTACCGCACCATTACCAAGGCGATCATCGCCCACGTCGAAGGCAACCGCTTCGCCCTGCTCGAGCGCCTGACCCAGGAGCTGCTGGACCTGGTGATGAGCAACGAATCGGTGCTGTACGCCGAAGTCGAAGTGGACAAGCCCCACGCGTTGCGCTTTGCCGAGTCGGTTTCGATTACCCTGGCGGCCAGCCGCTAACCCCAGAATCTGCAGTGAGCCCTATGAACGATCAACAACGCCTCGAACTCGAAGCTGCCGCCTTCCGCCGGCTGGTGGCGCACCTGGACAGCCGCAAGGATGTGCAGAACATCGACCTGATGAACCTCTCGGGCTTTTGCCGCAACTGTTTGTCCAAGTGGTACAAAGCCGAGGCCGACGAGCGCCACATCGAGCTGAGCCTCGATGACGCGCGTGAAGTGGTGTACGGCATGCCGTACGCCGAGTGGAAAGCCCAGTACCAGAAAGAAGCCAGCGCCGACCAACAGGCGGCGTTTGCCAAAGGAAAAACCCATGACTGACTTGAACACCCTGCGCGCCAGCCTCAACAGCGGCGAACACGTCTTTGCCGACACCTTGGCGTTTGTTGCCGCGGGTTACGACTACCAGCCGCAAGCCTTCACCAATGGCAACGTGGAAAACGCCGCCGGGCAGAACGAGGGCTCGTGCAAGACACTGGGCCTGGCGCTGCTGGAAGGCTTGAGCGATCAGGAAGCGCTGCTGGCGTTTGGTGAGCATTATCGGTCGGTGGTGGCTACACCGCAGGGCAGTGATCACGGCAATATTCGCGCGTTGATTGCGCAAGGTTTGGCTGGGGTTCAGTTTACTCAGCAGCCTTTGACTCGCCGCTGATTCAAATTGAAAACCGGTCAAGGTGGGAGCTGGCTTGCCTGCGATAGCGGCGTGTCAGCTGCCACAGTCATCGCGGGCAAACCCGACTCCCACAGTGATGGGGTTGACACTTCTGGGCTGCCGCGCTGATTAAATCGCAGACAAAAAAAACCGGCCTCTCAGCCGGTTTTTTTATTGCAACGGGTTTAGAACGAAGCGTCCTTCAAACCGTCGAGGTAACGCTCGGCATCCAGGGCCGCCATGCAGCCGGCGCCGGCCGAGGTGATCGCCTGGCGGTACACGTGGTCAGCCACGTCACCGGCGGCAAAGATGCCTTCGATGTTGGTCGCAGTGGCATTGCCTTCACGGCCGCCCTGCACCACCAGGTAGCCGTCTTTGGCTTCCAGCACGCCTGCGAACAGCGAGGTGTTCGGGGTGTGGCCGATGGCGATGAATACGCCGTCGACTTTCAGCTCGTCGAAGCTGCCGTCGTTGTTTTTCAGGCGGGCACCGGTCACGCCCATGTTGTCGCCCAGGACTTCGTCGAGGGTGGCGTTGAGCTTGAGGATGATTTTGCCTTCAGCAACACGGGCGTGCAGCTTGTCGATCAGGATCTTCTCGGCGCGGAAGGTCTCGCGGCGGTGAACCAAGGTCACGGTGCTGGCGATGTTGGCCAGGTACAGCGCCTCTTCCACCGCTGTGTTGCCGCCACCGACCACAGCCACCGGCTTGTTGCGGTAGAAGAAACCGTCGCAGGTCGCGCAGGCGGAAACACCTTTGCCCATGAACGCTTCTTCCGACGGCAGGCCCAGGTAACGGGCGCTGGCGCCGGTGGCGATGATCAGCGCGTCACAGGTGTACACGCCGTTGTCGCCAGTCAGGCTGTAAGGCTTTTTCGAGAAGTCGACTTGGTTGATGTGGTCGAAAACGATCTCGGTTTCAAAGCGCTCGGCGTGTTCTTTCATACGCTCCATCAGCACTGGGCCGGTCAGGCCGTGCACGTCGCCCGGCCAGTTGTCGACTTCAGTGGTGGTGGTCAGTTGACCGCCCGCCTGCATGCCGGTGATCAGCAGCGGCTTGAGGTTGGCCCGGGCAGCGTAGACAGCAGCGCTGTAACCGGCAGGGCCGGAACCGAGAATAATCACTCGCGAATGACGGGTATCAGACATGACTCACTCCTATCGACCACCCGGAAAACACAGGGCGGCTGGAATAAAAAAGGACCGCGAAGCACTTGGGGAAGGCTTGAACTCGCAGATCCTAAAAATAATGGGTGCAGCGTATCGAGGGGGGCAAGATTAAGGAAATACGGAATAACAATCCAGCTCATAGGTGGTCTCTATGCAGTACACCCGATTAATCGACGCCATTGTTGCTTAGATGTTACCGCTGATGTCGCCGCTTTCGCCCAGGATGCAAAGGCGGTAAGGTCGGCGCGTTCGTCATCCTGCTCGGAGTTCTCCATGCCCGCCCCTGCTCTTTCCGGCCCGCAATACCTGCGTGAAGGTCTCAAACTGGTGTTGAGCCCAGGCCTGCGCCTGTTTGTGTTGCTGCCGTTGGCGATCAACTTGGTGCTGTTCGTCGGCTTAATCTATTTCGCCGGCCATCAGTTCAGCCTGTGGGTCGACACCTTGATGCCGACGCTGCCTGGCTGGTTGAGTTTCCTAAGTTACATCCTGTGGCCGCTGTTTGTGGTGCTGGTGGTGCTGATGGTGTTTTTCACCTTCACCATGCTGGCCAATATCATCGCTGCACCGTTTAACGGTTTTCTCGCAGAAAAGGTTGAAGTGGTGGTGCGTGGCACCGACGACTTCCCCCCGTTCAGCTGGGGCGAACTGATGGCGATGGTGCCGCGCACCCTGGCGCGGGAAATGCGCAAACTGGGCTACTTCCTGCCACGCGCCATCGGCCTGTTTATCCTGTCGTTCATTCCGGTGGTCAACCTGATCGCCGCGCCGCTGTGGCTGCTGTTCGGCGTGTGGATGATGGCGATCCAGTACATCGACTACCCGGCCGACAACCACAAACTGGGCTGGAACGAAATGCTCGCCTGGCTGCGCCAGAAGCGCTGGCAGAGCATGAGCTTTGGCGGCATCGTTTACCTGGTGCTGCTGGTGCCGGTGGTCAACCTGCTGATGATGCCGGCGGCGGTGGCCGGGGCCACGCTGTTCTGGGTGCGCGAGCAAGGTGCTGAGGCAATGGCCGCGCCCAAGGTGACCCAGTCATAAATCCATCACGCCAATGACACAATGACGACATGGCCCACGGTGACACTGTGGGTCATGACGACAGCTTCGCTTCACATCACTCTGATTACCGAAACCTTCCCGCCAGAGATCAACGGGGTGGCCAATACCCTTGGCCGCCTGTGTGAAGGGTTGCGCGCGCGCGGCCATCAGGTCGAGCTGGTGCGCCCACGCCAGGGCAGCGATCAGAGCCGCCCCAGCGACGACGCACTGCTGCTGTGCCGTGGCTGGCCGCTGCCGGGCTACCCGGGCCTGCAATGGGGCCAGTCGTCGATGCACAAGTTGCTGCGACGCTGGACTCGCCAGCGCCCGGACGTGCTGTACATCGCCACCGAAGGGCCGTTGGGGCTGTCGGCGTTGCGCGCGGCACGGCGCCTGGGAATCAGCGTGGTCAGCGGTTTTCACACCAATTTTCAGCAGTATTCGAATCAATACGGCTTGAGCCTTCTCAGCCGCATGGTCACGCATTACCTGCGCTGGTTTCATAACCGTTCGACCTTGACCCTGGTTCCCAGCACCAGCCAGCGCCTGGAGCTTGAGCGTCGGAATTTCGAGCGCCTGGGGATGCTCTCACGCGGGGTCGACAGCCAGTTGTTCCACCCGGCCAAGCGCGATCACGCACTGCGTGAAAGCTGGGCGTTGAACAGTGAGCAAATCGCCGTGCTGCATGTAGGCCGATTGGCGCAAGAAAAGAACCTAGGGCTGCTCAAACGCTGCTTCGACGCCTTGCAAGACACCTATCCACTGCGCCAGATGAAACTGATCATCGTCGGCGATGGCCCGCAACGAGCGATGCTGGAAAAGGAACTGCCCGAGGCGATTTTCTGCGGCACTCTGCGCGGTGAAGAACTAGCCCGGCATTACGCGTCCGGTGACGTATTCCTGTTTCCCAGCCTGACCGAAACCTTCGGCAATGTGGTACTGGAAGCCATGGCTTCGGGCTTGGGGGTGGTGGCCTACGATCAGGCGGCCGCGACCCAGCATATTCGCCATGGCTACAACGGCGTGCTGGCGATGCCGGGGGATGAGGATGCGTTTTGCGATGCGGCCAATTGGCTGCTGGAGGATGCGGAGAGTCTGCGCCGCATGCGCTTGAATGCTCGCCAACACGCCAGCCGCCAGGGCTGGCCAGCAATTATCGAGCAGTTTGAAAACCAGTTACGCGGTGTGTGCGCAGAGCATTGTGTGATGCCAGCACAGCCTTACACGCCTTGAACGACAGCCGCTTAGTGGCGCCATAGCCATTATTCACTCAAGCATTACTTGATATTTAAATGAGGGAACGGCCAGCGGCGAATGCCCACTCACTGATACCTGCCGGCTCAGGCAGGCCCCTCAAATAAATGGAGATACAAAGATGGCTACTAATGGAGTGGGTGCACCCAATGGAACGGCGGAGTGGGCGCGTCAGCAACAATGGCTGGATCAATCTCGGGCAGAACCGCCAACCTACGACCAAGCCAAGCGAAAAGAAGGGCACAAGACCGACCACGGCCACGAGCTGAGGAAGACGCTGGAGTATTGAGTCACTGAAGCTATGCAACTCCCTGTGGCAATCACAGGGAGCTGAGCCCTTTACACCAGCGTCGTCAACGCCTCACGACTGAACGGCAAGATGTCGCCTTCACGACCTTCGCGCACCTTCAGCGCCCAATCCGGATCCACCAGCAAGGCACGGCCCACGGCGACCAAGTCGAACTCGTCGTTGTTCAGGCGTTCCAGCAGTTTTTCCAGGCTGGCGGGTTGCGCGACCTTGTCGGTGTTGACCATAAACTGCAGGAACTCCCCGTCCAAGCCGACGCTGCCGACAGTGATGGTCGGTTTGCCGGTGAGCTGACGGGTCCAGCCGGCCAGGTTGAGGTCGGAACCTTCGAATTCAGGCTCCCAGAAACGACGGGTGGAGCAGTGGAAAATATCCACACCGGCGTCAGACAGTGGCTGGAGAAACTCACCCAACGCCTCAGGGGTTTGCACCAGACGTGCGGTGTAGTCCTGCTGCTTCCACTGCGAGAAACGCAAGATGATCGGGAAGTCCGGGCCTACGGCGGCGCGGGTAGCCTGGATCAGCTCGATGGCAAAACGCGAGCGGTTGGCCAGGCTGCCGCCGTATTCGTCGGTGCGCTGGTTGGTGCCTTCCCAGAAGAACTGGTCGACCAGGTAACCGTGGGCGCCGTGGATCTCTACGCCGTCCATGCCGATGCTTTGAGCGTCCTTGGCGGCTTGGGCGAAGGCGTTGATCACGTCCTTAATGTCTTGGGTGGTCATGCCGTGAACGACCACATTGCCATCCTTGAGTTTTTCCATCGGGCCGTAGGCTGGCACGCTGGCGTCAGGCTCAGTGCCGATACGGCGTACGCTGCCCACGTGCCACAGTTGCGGGACGATCTTGCCGCCTTCGGCGTGCACCGCGTCGACCACTTTCTTCCAGCCGGCCAGCGCGGCCTCACCGTAAAAATGCGGGACGTTCGGGTAACCGTTGGAGGCCTGATGGCCGACCACGGTGCCTTCGGTGATGATCAGGCCCACGCCGGCGGCAGCGCGGCGACGGTAGTACTCGATGACTTTGGAATTGGGCACGCCACCCGGGGAGAACGAACGGGTCATCGGCGCCATGACCACGCGAGTGGACAGTTGCAGTGCACCGAGCTGGAAGGGTTTGAACAAAGCTTGGACAGGCATGGGAGCACTCCACGGGAAGATGTATTTATGATGTGGATAATATGGGCAGTGCGATGTGCTGGATAGCACTATTGATTCGGGTGATTAAGGGGTAAAAGCGAGACGCAGAAGGTCCGCAGAGACTTTCCCACGCAGAGCGTGGGAACGATCGGGCACGATTAGCTCAGGGCTTTTTCAATGGCCTGGACAATCGTCGGGTCATCCGGCGCTGTGCGCGGCGAGAAGCGCGCCAGTACTCGCCCGTCTTTGCCGAGCAGGAATTTCTCGAAGTTCCAGGTGATATCCCCAGGAAACTCAGCGCCCTCGCCCGCCAGCAGGCGATACAGCTGATGACGTTCCGGACCATTGACGTCGAGCTTGCTGCCCAACGGGAACGTCACGCCATAATTGAGGCTGCAAAATTCCCGGATCTCTTCCTCGGTGCCCGGCTCCTGGCCTGCAAACTGGTTGCACGGCAAGCCGAGTACGGTAAACCCCTGGCTCTTATACTGCTGATAGAGGTTTTCCAACGCCGCGTATTGCGGGGTCAAGCCACATTTGGAGGCCACATTGACCACCAGCACAACTTGCCCCTTGAAGGGCGCCAGCGGTAGCTCTTGACCGTCCAAAGCTTTGAGTTTCAGGTCGTGGAAAGCACTCATGACGAACTCCAGATATCCCATGTTCTTCGCGTTACAGCCGCTCGAGATTACAGACCGCGAGTCTGCAATCATAGTCGCCGATTACAAAACTCGCCTGCGAACTACTGAGCGGTCGGCCAAGGCAAAATCGGAATCGCTGTAACCGCGTTTTGCGGGCTGCCTTCGATCAAACGATCGCTGTAGACCAGGTAAACCAGGGTATTGCGCTTCTTGTCGAGGAAGCGAACCACCTGCATGGTCTTGAACACCAGCGAGGTACGCTCCTTGAACACTTCGTCGCCATCTTTGAGTTCGCCTTTAAAACGAATCGGCCCGACCTGACGGCAGGCAATCGAGGCCTCGGCACGGTCTTCGGCCAGCCCCAGCCCGCCCTTTACGCCGCCGGTCTTGGCGCGCGACAGGTAGCACGTCACGCCATCGACCTTGGGGTCATCAAACGCCTCGACCACAATTCGGTCGTTGGGGCCGACAAACTTGAACACTGTCGACACCTGGCCAATTTCTTCGGCCGAGGCCAGCAACGGCATGGCCAACAGCAGGCCGAGCAATCCCTTCATGACACGCATCGTTTATTACCTTTGTTTAAACCAGGATCAAGTTATCGCGGTGCACCAGTTCAGGCTCCGCCATATACCCCAACAGACTCACAATCGCATCAGACGACTGACCGATGATTTTCTGTGCTTCAAGGGCGCTGTAGTTGGCCAGGCCACGGGCGATCTCGCGACCGTCGGGCGCAACGCACACCACCATCTCGCCACGGCGGAAACTGCCCTGCACCAATTTGACGCCCACCGGCAGCAGGCTCTTGTTGCCTTGGGACAACGCCGACACGGCGCCATCATCGAGCACCAGCGTGCCACGGGTTTGCAGGTGCCCGGCCAGCCACTGCTTGCGCGCCGCCAGCATGCCGCGTTCCGGCGACAACAGCGTACCGATGCGCTCGCCGGCCTTGAGGCGATCCAGCACGCGCTCCAGGCGCCCACCGACGATGATGGTGTGCGCGCCGGAACGCGCGGCCAGGCGTGCCGCACGCAGCTTGGTCTGCATACCGCCACGGCCCAGTGCGCCGCCGACACTGCCGGCCACGGCGTCCAGCGCCGGGTCATCGGCGCGCGCTTCGTAGATCAACTGGGCATCGGGGTTGTTGCGCGGGTCGGCGTCGAACATGCCGTCGCGGTCGGTGAGGATCACCAGCAGGTCGGCTTCCACCAGGTTGGCCACCAGCGCGGCCAGGGTGTCGTTGTCGCCGAAGCGGATTTCGTCGGTGACCACGGTGTCGTTCTCGTTGATCACCGGGATGACCTTGAGCTCGACCAAAGCGCGCAAGGTGCTGCGGGCGTTGAGGTAGCGCTTGCGGTCGGACAGGTCGTCGTGGGTCAGCAGGATCTGCGCCGTGTGGCGTCCGTGCTCGGCAAAACTGGATTCCCAGGCTTGCACCAGGCCCATCTGGCCGATGGCGGCGGCGGCTTGCAGCTCGTGCATCGCGCTGGGTCGCGAGGTCCAGCCGAGGCGGCTCATACCGGCGGCAACTGCCCCGGACGACACCAGCACCAATTCGACACCGGCCTCATGCAAGGCCACCATCTGCTCGACCCACACGCTCATGGCTGCGCGATCCAGACCTTTACCATCCGCCGTCAGCAGCGCACTTCCGATCTTTACGACCCAGCGCTGCGCACCTGTCACTTTGCTCCGCATCATCTTCAACCTTAGTGAGAGGGCTGCGCGACCCAGCGCGACCCATAACGTTATTAGTGACTACGTAAATCCCAGATACCAAAACGCCGCTCCAGAGAGCGGCGTTTAAGTTTATCGCAACCGGTCAGTCGCGCACGTAAATGATTTCCGGACCGTCTTCATCATCCACATCTTCTTCGTCCCAGTCATCGTCGCCGATGTCATGGACCGACTTCACGCCGCTGCGGCGCAGGGCACGCTGGTCGTCCAGGGCCTGCAGCTGGGCACGGGCTTCGTCTTCGATCTGCTGATCGAGCTCGGCCAGTTCTGCCTTGAATACCGGGTCGGCCGCCAGGCGGTCGGCGCGGTCTTCCAGGTAGCGCATGATGTCGCGGGTCAGGCGCTCGGTGCCTTCTTTGGCGATGGCCGAGATCACGTAGACCGGACCTTCCCACTCCAGGCGGTCGACGATTTCCTTGACGCGCTCTTCGTGCTCTTCTTCCAGGATCTGGTCGCACTTGTTCAGCACCAACCAACGATCACGCTCGGCCAGGGCCGGGCTGAACTTGGTCAGTTCGCTGACGATCACTTCGGCGGCGTCCGGTGCACTGGTGTCATCCAGCGGCGCCATATCGACGAGGTGCAGCAGCAAACGGGTCCGCGACAAGTGCTTGAGGAAGCGAATCCCCAGGCCTGCGCCATCGGAAGCACCTTCGATCAGGCCGGGAATGTCGGCGATCACAAAGCTTTTCCAGCGGTCGACGCTGACCACGCCCAGGTTCGGCACCAGGGTGGTGAACGGGTAATCAGCGACTTTCGGCTTGGCGGCCGAGACCGAGCGGATGAAGGTACTTTTGCCGGCGTTCGGCAGGCCCAACAGGCCTACGTCTGCCAGTACTTTCATTTCCAGCTTGAGGTCACGCTGCTCGCCCGGCTTGCCCGGCGTGGTCTGGCGTGGAGCACGGTTGGTACTGGACTTGAATCGGGTGTTACCCAGACCGTGCCAGCCGCCCTGCACAACCATCAGCTTTTGGCCGGCCTTGGTCAGGTCTCCAATAACTTCCTGGGTGGCGGAGTCGATAATCGTGGTGCCGACCGGTACGCGCAGTACCATGTCTTCGCCTTTTTTACCGGTGCAGTCGGTGCTGCCGCCGTTGGAGCCACGCTCGGCATCGAAGTGCCGGGTGTAACGGTAGTCGACCAGGGTGTTGAGGTTTTCGTCGGCCATCATGTAGATGGAACCGCCGTCACCGCCGTCACCGCCGTTAGGGCCACCGTTTTCGATGAATTTTTCGCGACGGAAACTCATGCAACCGTTACCGCCGTCGCCTGCTTTTACTCGGATGGAAACTTCATCAACGAACTTCATAACAAAACGCCTCTCGTCGCATGGACGAGCTTAAGAAACCAAGACATAAGACTCTTGCAAAAATGAGCGCAGCGACCTCAAACAACAACCGCTTATCCAGCGCCTGAGCCCATCACAAACAGCTTTGCAAGAGACTCACTCCACAAACGAAAAAGCCCCGTCGCGAGACAGGGCTTTTCCAGCGATCGCGCAATTAAGCGGCGACAACGCTCACGTAACGGCGGTTGAACGCGCCTTTTACTTCAAACTTGATCACGCCTTCGATTTTAGCGAAGAGGGTGTGATCTTTACCCATGCCAACACCGTAACCGGCGTGGAATTGGGTGCCGCGCTGACGCACGATGATGTTGCCCGGAATGATTTTCTGGCCGCCATACATCTTAACGCCAAGGCGTTTGGCTTCTGAGTCGCGACCGTTACGGGTACTACCACCAGCTTTTTTGTGTGCCATGAGTCAATTCTCCTAGTGAGGAATTAGGCTGAAATTAAGCCTGAATACCGGTGATTTTGATCTCGGTGTACCACTGGCGGTGGCCCATACGCTTCATGTGGTGCTTACGACGACGGAACTTGATGATGCGGACTTTATCGTGACGACCTTGGGAGATCACTTCAGCCACAACGGTAGCGCCAGCAACAACTGGAGCGCCGATGTTCACGTCATCGCCATTGGCGACCAACAGAACGCGATCAAAGGTAACGGATTCGCCGGTAGCGATTTCCAGTTTTTCGATCTTCAGGTATTCACCTGGGGCGACCTTGTATTGCTTGCCACCAGTAACAATTACTGCGTACGACATGGTATTTCTCCGATAATCCTGCTCACCCAGCGCTTTATAAGAAGAGGTATTGGCTGGCATGGCTGCATGGGATGGACGTCCCGAATGCAATTGCGTAAGGCAGGTGCTGCCCAGGAAGTTCAGGGTGCGCGATTGTACGCAAGGTAAATGGGTGTTGCAAGAGGCCGTCTATCGCGCCTTGACACTCGAAGGCCTGGGTCCTAGCATGCCGCGCAACCCTTCTGGAGCGACTGTCGCTGATGCAACCCCAAGCTTTCTACCGCGCGGTCGCGGACGATTTTAGCGCCGTCGACGGCATCATCAAGCAGCAGCTGACGTCTAAAGTGCCGCTGGTCTCCAAAATTGGCGACTACATTACGTCGGCGGGCGGCAAACGCCTGCGTCCTTTATTAGTGTTGCTGTGTGGCAAAGCCCTGGGCCGCGAAGGCGATGACCTGCGCCTGCTGGCCGCCACAATCGAATTTCTGCACACCGCCACCCTGCTGCATGACGACGTGGTCGACATGTCCGGCATGCGCCGTGGCCGGGAAACCGCCAATGCCATGTGGGGCAACGCTCCCAGCGTGCTGGTGGGTGATTTCCTGTACTCGCGCTCGTTTGAAATGATGGTCGAACTGGGCTCGATGCCGGTGATGAAGATTCTTTCACAGGCCACCCGCATCATCGCCGAAGGCGAAGTGTTGCAACTGTCGAAGGTTCGCGACGCCAGCACCACCGAAGAAACCTACATGGAAGTGATTCGCGGCAAAACCGCGATGCTCTTCGAAGCCTCGACCCACAGCGCCGCCGCCTTGTGCGGTGCCACTGCCGAACAAGCAGAAGCCCTGCGCACCTTCGGTGATCACCTGGGCGTGGCATTCCAACTGGTCGACGACCTGCTCGACTACAAGGGCGACGCCGAAACCCTGGGCAAAAACGTCGGTGACGATTTGGCCGAAGGCAAACCGACCTTGCCACTGATCTACACCATGCGCGAAGGCACGCCGGAACAGGCCGCCTTGGTGCGCAAGGCGATCCAGAAAGGCGGGATCGAAGACTTGGAAGCCATCCGCGCAGCCGTCGAAGCCTCGGGCTCCCTGGAGTACACCGCGCAACTGGCGCGTGATTATGTAGCCCGAGCCATTAAGTGCCTGGAAGCCCTGCCTGCCAGCGAATACCGGGACGCCCTGGTTGAGCTGAGCGAATTCGCGGTCGCGCGTACGCACTGATTCGGCGCTGATTAATGTGGGAGCGGGCTTGCTCGCGAAGGTGGAGGATCAGTCAGCGATTTAGTCGCTGACACACCGCCTTCGCGAGCAAGCCCGCTCCGACATTTAGACCTTATTACCACTTCACGACCCCGCCCGCGCCACAAAACCCTATATAATGTGCGACTTTAGCCAATCCTGACTTTCAAGGAGCCTTAGTGAGCACGTTGCCACCCTGCCCAAAATGCAATTCCGAATACACCTACGAAGACGGCGCCCAGCTGATCTGCCCGGAATGCGCCCATGAGTGGTCCGCCAATGGCGAGGCCGAAGCAGCCGGCGATGAAACCGTGAAGAAAGACTCTGTAGGCAACGTCCTGCAGGACGGCGACACCATCACCGTGATCAAAGACCTCAAGGTCAAAGGTACGTCCCTGGTGGTCAAGGTCGGCACCAAGGTCAAGAATATCCGCCTGTGCGATGGCGATCACGATATCGATTGCAAGATCGACGGTATCGGCCCGATGAAACTCAAGTCCGAGTTCGTGCGCAAGGTCTGAACCTGCTGCATCCATCCCGCGCCCGCCGCGGGATGGCGTTTTGCCCTCTCCGTTGATCGAACACAATATCCACACAGAAAAACCCAGAAATCGCCAATAGACACTTGCTATTCTACGAATAAGAATTATTCTCATTGAAACCCATCGAGGAGAACCACTCATGACTTATTTGATAGATGCCTGGCTGGACCGCCCACACCCTTACCTGCGAATCCTGCATCGGGAAACCGGGGAAGTCTGTGCTGTGCTGGAAGAAGAAGCGCTGAATGAACTGCAGGATCAGGGCGACCTGGACGTCAACGGCCTGAGTTCCAGTGAGCCTGGGGTGCTCAAGGAAGTGGTGCGTAATTTGTTTCTGTTCTGCTATGCCCGAGCGTTGCGCCCGGCCACGGAGCTCAATGGCAAGTTCCATCCATGAACGACCACGCAAAACCTGAATGCACCGGCTCTATGTGGGAGCCAGGCTTGCCCGCGATATAGACGACTCGGTCAAACCTGCTACCGAGGTGATGCTATCGCAGGCAAGCCAGCTCCCACATGAAGCCGACGCCAGTGCTACCAGGTCTTACAGTACGTCGAGCAGCTCGACGTCGAACACCAGAACGCTGTGCGGCGGGATGCTGCCAACGCCTTGAGCGCCGTAAGCCAGTTCGCTCGGCACGTACAGACGCCATTTGCTGCCGGCATTCATCAGTTGCAGGGCTTCGGTCCAGCCAGCGATCACGCCGCCAACCGGGAATTCTGCAGGCTGGCCGCGCTCGTAGGAGCTGTCGAACACAGTGCCGTCGATCAGGGTGCCGTGGTAGTGGGTACGCACTTGGTCTTCACGGCTCGGCTTGGCGCCTGTACCTGCAGTCAGCACTTCAAATTGCAGGCCGGAAGCCAGGGTGGTGATGCCATCACGCTTGGCGTTTTCAGCCAGGAAGGCAAGGCCAGCGCCGGCAGCGGCTTCAGCCTTGGCAGCCGCTTCGGCTTGCATGATTTCGCGGATAACTTTGAAGCTGGCCGCCATCTGCTCTTGGTCAACGCGGCTTGGCTTGCCGTCGAACGCGTCGGTCAGGCCGGCCAGGATGGCGTCAATGCTTACGCCCGGTGGCGGGTTGTCGCGCAGTTGGTCGCCCAACTGACGGCCGATACCGTAGCTGACGCGGGTTTCGTCGGTGGACAGATTAACTTCGGACATGAAGAGGCTCCGCTGTAGGGCAGCACGGTGTCCCGTGCCATCCAAAACTAAAAGGGCCAGCAGACTAGCACACAAGACCGGCCTCTTATCAGCCCCCTGCCCCGGCTACCAGAGTGCCAGGTCGTAAGTCAGGTAGAGCCGATAGTTGTCTCGGTCGCTGGCATAAGTCGAGCGGTAGGTCGCTTTGCGCAACTCCACACCCAGGCCTTTAAACGTGCTGCTCTGAACCACGTAGCGCAGATTGGTATCGGACTCCCATTCGCGCGCCTCACGCCCTTTGTAGTCGCCGTTTTGCCCCTTGTAATAACGGGTCATGAAACTCAAGCCCGGCAATACTGCGGCGAAATCGTAGTCGTAGCGCAGCATCCAGGTTTGCTCACCGGCCTGGATGAACTTGCCCACGCCGGCGTTACTGAAGGAGTACACGGTCGACACACTGGCATAAGGCAATGCCGTTTCGCCGCTGACCTTCTGATAACCGACGCCCAACGCCTGCGCGCCCAGGCGATAGGTGAACAGCCCGGTGAACATGTCACTGTCGACCTTGCCGTTACGCGCCGCCCCCGCCTCGTCACTCATGAAGTAGCGCAAGTCGCTGGTCAGCGTGCCACTGCCCACCGGCTGTTTATGCACAAGGCCGAAGAATTGCTGGCGATAGAACTCACGCAGTTCACCGTAATACCAGGTGCCACTCAGGCGCGGAGTGAAAGCATAAGTGGCGCCGGCGAAATCGAAGTCGCTGCCTTTTTTGCCGCTGTAGCCCTGTGGGTAAATAGCCACACTGTCGGTGGAGTTTCGCTGCTTGAATTTATCCAGGTGACCGGTGTGCAGGTACAGGTTGCGTATACCGGTGTATTCCAGTTGGGTGCCTTGGAAGGTCTGTGGCAACAGGCGCCCATCGTTGTGCACCAACACCGGAATCTTCGGCAGCAACGTGCCGGTTTTCACCACGGCATCGCCCCAGCGTATCTTCGCGGTGACGCCCAGGCTTGAGAACTCGCTGGCCGCGTGACCGTCGTCGTGCACCGGCAACAGACCGGTACCGGCGTGGGTGGGGCTGGAGTCCAGCCGCAGCCCTGACAACCCCAACGCATCGAGGCCAAAGCCCACCGTGCCCTCGGTGTAACCCGACTGCAGGTTGAGCAGAAAGCCTTGCGCCCACTCCCTGCGATCGTCGCCGCCGTCGCGGTAATCGTCGTTGAAGTAGAAGTTGCGCAAGGTCAATCGCCCCTGGGAATCCTCCCAGAAACCTTGGGCCAGCAACGCCGGTGACAGGCTCGCCACCAAGCCCGCCGAAGCGATTTTGCCCCTCGTGAAAAACGCTCGCATAGCTGTTTCCTCAATGCCTGTTGTGGTTTTTTTATGGGCAGTTGCACCGCGCGACACACTGGACGACACGTCGCGTTGGAGCGGACACTAACGGCTCGTCCAAAGCCCCACAATGTTATGCGAGATGCGCATCAGGCTATGCGCAACGCACCGCTCGCCCCTCGCAACCGACAGGAAAACCACGGTGAATCTCAAGCAGCTCGAAGCCTTCAAGGCGATCATGTCCACCGGCTCGACCATCGGCGCAGCAACGCGCATGGGCTTGTCGCAATCGGCGGTCAGCCGCCTCTTGAGCCAACTGGAAGAGGCATTAGGTTTCGCATTGTTTCTGCGCAAAAAAGGTCGCCTGATGGCCACCGCAGAAGCGGAAGAGTTGCTGACCGAAGTCGCCGGCCTGGTAGACGGCATGCAGCGCATCCAACGCTTGGCCGACGAGATGCGCGTGGGCCGCTCGCGCAAGAGCCTGCTCAAGGTCGGCGTGCCTACCAGCATGACCCAGGAGCTGTTGCCACGGATCGTCGCGGATTTTCTCAAGAGCCATGACGACATCGTTGTCGAGTTGCTGACCGGCTCTTACGACATGATCGAGCGCGCCGTACTCGACCGCTCCGCCGACCTGGGCTTTGTGCGCTTGCCGACGGAAATCGCCGATTTCGACATCGAACCCGTGCTGGAAACCGAGGGCGTCTGCGTGATGCCCCTCGACCATCCATTGACCCGTCACACGTGTATCGAGGTGCAACACCTGCGCAATGTGCCGCTGGTGATGCTGGGCCGACAACGCGCGTTGCGGGCAGAGCTGAACCAAGTGTTTCGCGCCGCCAACCTCACACCACAAGTGCGCGTCGAAGTGCACTCCGTGGGGGCGGCCTGCAGTTTTGTCGCTGAAGGCCTGGGCGTGTCGATCGTCAACGGCTTGCTCGCCAGCCACTTCCTGCATTTGCCAATCGTGACCCGGCCTTTTCGCCCGGCGCTGCCCTACTCGTTCGGCCTGGCCTATCGCGCCAATGAGCCACGCCCACCGCTGGTAGTCGCGTTTGCCGAGCACCTCAAACAGCGCTTGAACGCACAAAACGCATAGCCCGACCCGCCCTGCGCATAACGTTGTCGGCGCAAAAACTTTGCCCTAGTGTCCGCTCCACACGCGTCACTCCCCCATAACAAAAACGGCGAACGCCGGGGCAGCCAGCATGAGCGAATCACAGATCACCCCCACCCAGGCGGTGGCGGAAAAACCCACGCAACGCAAACAGATCAACCCGGCCATCATCCTGCTGAGCATTGTCTTGCTCGCCGTGGCGTTTACCTACGCGGTGAACTCGGGCAAATTCGAGCGCCAGAACGGCCTGGTGGTACCGGGCTCCTATCACGTGCTGGAAAAGCACGACGCCCTGGGCCAACTGTTCTCACTGGAGCCGCGCAAGGCCAGCGATACGGTGGCCCGCCCGGTGTCACTGGTGGAAGGCTTCATGGCCATTCCCCAAGGCATCGAGAAACGTGCGGCATTGATTTTCATGGTGCTGTTCATCGGCGGCATGTTCGGCGTGCTTAACAAGGCCGGCGTGATTGACGCCGGGCTGGAGCGCCTGCTGGGGCTGACCCGAGGCAACATCTACGTACTGGTGCCGAGCCTGATGCTGGTGTTCTCCGCCGGCAGTACCTTTATGGGGCTGGCTAAGGAATTCATCCTGATCGTGCCGCTGATGGTCGCCATGGCCAATCGGCTGGGGCTGTCGAACCTGATCGGGCTGGCCATCGTCACCATCTCGGTGAAGATCGGCTACCTGGCGTCGATCTCCAATCCAGTGGCGCTCTCCGTCGCCCAGCCGATGGTCGGGCTGCCGATATTCAGTGGGCTGAGCATGCGCGTGCTTGCCTACTGCACTTTCCTGCTGGTGGGCATTGCCTTCGTGCTGTGGAGTATTCGCAAGCACGGTTTCGATGCGACGGCGCAGATCACGTTCGAGCGCAAACCACTGCCTACGCGCCACCTGATCAACCTGATCGTGCTGCTGACAGGTATCGGCTTTTTGGTCTACGCCTCCAACCGCTGGGCCTGGAAATACCATGAGCTGTCGGCGTTTTATCTGCTGCTGACGGTGGCTTTCAGTGTGATCGCCGGGTTGGGTGCGAGTGTCGCCGCCAGTGCCTTTGTCGATGGCATGAAAAAAGTGCTGATTGCCGGCGTGCTGATCGGCCTGGCCACCGCCGTGGAGATCATCCTCAGTACCGGCCAGGTGCTGGACACCATCGTCAACAGCCTGGCCAATCTGGTGGGCGACCATGGCCCGATTGTGTCGGCCTACGGCATGTTCTTCGCGCAATTGGGCTTGGATGTGCTGATCCCGTCCACCTCGGGCCAGGCCGCCGTGACCATGCCGATCTTCGGCCCGTTGGGCCAACTGTCCGGCGTCAGCCCGCAGACCACGGTGTTCGCGTTTTTGATGGGTAATGGCCTGACCAACATGATCACCCCAACCTCCAGCGGCCTGCTGGTGCTGCTGGCAACGGCCAATGTCGGCTGGGGCCAATGGGCACGCTACATCCTGCCACTGTTCTTGATCTACACCGTGCTGGCGATGGCGTTACTGGCCATTGCGGTCACGAGCGGGTACTGAGTCGATGAGTGTTTTCCCTATGCAAACCCTGCACAACCAAATGATCGCGATGCGCGATGGCATCCACCTGGCCACCGATATCTACTTGCCGGCAGACGGCGAAGGCCCGTTCCCGGTGGTCATCGAGCGCACGCCCTACGACAAGAGCAAGCCCTCGCGCTCGGAGAAACAGCTCGACGGCCAACACATCTCCCGCGAACAGATGGCGACGCGTTTTACTGAACAAGGCTTTGTCGCCATCTTCCAGGACTGCCGTGGGCGCTACGCGTCCGAAGGGCTGTTCACCAAATACACCGCCGAAGGTGAAGACGGTTTTGACACCTTGGCCTGGATCGTCCAGCAACCCTGGTGCAACGGCAACGTCGGCAGCATGGGCCTGTCTTACGCCGCCCATACCCAACTGGCGATGGCCTGCCTGCGCCCACCGGGCTTGAGCAGCATGGTGCTGGACAGTGGCGGATTCGCCAACGCCTACCAGTGCGGGATCCGCCAAGGTGGTGCATTTGAACTCAAGCAGGCCACCTGGGCCTTTCGCCAGGCCAAGGAGAGCCCGGCAGCACTGGCCGATCCGCAGGTTCGCCTGGCGCTGGAGCAGGAAGATATTCATCAGTGGTTTACGCGTATGCCGTGGCAGCCCGGCCAGTCTCCGTTGCGCCATGTGCCGGAGTACGAAGCCTACGTGCTTGACCAATGGGCCCAGGGCACCTTCAGCGAATACTGGCAGAAGTCCGGTATCTACGCCGAAGGCCACTACTCACAGTTGCCGGATATTCCAGTGCTGTTCATGTCCAGCTGGTACGACGCTTACGTCAGCTCCACCCTGGCCAACTACACCGCCTTCAGGCAAAACGGCACGGCACACCAGCGGCTGATCATGGGCCCCTGGCTGCATGGCGATCGCAACATCAGCCACAGCGGCGACGTGGAGTTCGGCCCTGCGGCCGTGTTCGATGGCCAGGTCGATCACGACTGGCTGAGTTGCCGCCTGGCGTGGTTCGAGCAAACCCTCAAGCCTTCGCCGCCGGCCACCGCGGCCAGTGTTCACGTGTTTCTGATGGGCGGTGGCAGTGGCAATCGTGACCAAAACGGTCGCCTGGACCACGGTGGCCGCTGGCTGCAATCAACGCAATGGCCACTGCCAGGCAGCCAGCCATTGACCTTGTACTTGAATGCGCAAAAGCAGCTGACGCGTGGCGCGCCCGAAGGCGTCGACGCGCACTTGAGTTACTTCGCCGACCCCGCAAAGCCGGTCCCGACCCTCGGCGGGGCGCTAACTTCCGGCGCCCCGATTTTTGTGGGCGGTGCTTTCGATCAACGTGAGCGCGCCGATTTCTTCGGCACCCGAGGCGACAACTGCCCACTCAGCGAACGCGATGACGTGCTGAGCTTTCAGACCGAGCCACTCGAGGCAGACCTGATTGTCGCCGGTAGCGTACAGATCGAGTTGTGGATCGACAGCGATGCGCCCGACACCGATTTCACCGCCAAGCTGATCGACGTGTATCCACCGAGCGCCGACTACCCCGATGGCTTTGCGATGAATATTACCGATGGCATCCACCGCTGCCGCTATCGCGGATCCTGGGAGCAGCCGACGTTCCTCACACGCGGTAAGCGAGTAAAAGTACTGATCGAGCCCTTCGCCACCTGCAACCTGTTCAAACGCGGCCATCGCCTGCGCCTGGACATCTCCAGTAGCAATTTCCCGCGCTTTGACGTCAACCCCAACAGTGGCGAACCTTCAGGCCAGGCCAACCACCCGCGGGTCGCACATAACACCGTGCACATGAGCCCCGGTGCCACGTCTTGTCTGAGGCTGACCGTCGTGCCCAACGCCTCGGCACTGTGAGCCCGAAGGGTCGCCATTGCCACACGGCGATGGCGACCCCTCGTCACACCCGTAAGAAAAGTACTTCAGAATCATCGCTTGCCGCCGATACAGCGCTACACACAATTGGCTGGCTCAAACAACAACACCGTCCAGCAGACAGACATCACTCTTGCGGAGCATTCGATGAATAGCTGGTTCGGCAACATCAGCGTCAACCTCAAACTCGGCCTGGGCTTCGGCCTGGTGCTGGTCCTCACCTCGATCCTGGCCCTGACGGGCTGGACCAGCCTGGGCAGCCTGATCGACCGTAGCAACTGGATGAGCGACATCACCCAGCTCAACGCCTCGCTGACCAAGCTACGCATCGTGCGTTTGCAATACATGCTGGCCAACGGCGACGAAGCCGTGGCGCAGAACGTACAAACCAGCCTCGACGCCTTCGCCGCCCAGCAACAGACGCTGCTGGACAGCTTCAATAGCCCGGAAAACCGCAAGCTGCTCACCGACCAGAAAGCCGTCATCACCGCTTACCAACAGTCGCTGAACAAAATGCGCGAGGCCTACCGTAACGGCAACGCCGCGCGCCAGGTCATGGGCGACAAGGCCGACATCGCCAACGCCCAGATCGACGCCCTGGAAACCAATGTGCAGCAGATGCCCGACAGCCCGGAGCGCTTCACCCAGTACCAAGCCGTCACTCACGCCAAAGAAGAATTCCAGTTGGGCCGCTACGAAGTGCGCGGTTACACCAATAGTCCCAGTGCAGAGACCGAAGCCCGCGCCGCGGCACAGATCGAAAAAGCCATCAGTGGTTTGAAAAATCTCAGCGCCGCATTCGGCACCAGCCAACAAAGCGCATTGACCTCACTGGAAACGGCACTCGGCGCCTATCGCAGCGCCGTACAAAGCTACAAGGCGGCCAACGCCAACATCGTCAGCGCACGCGCCGAAATGACCACCCAAGGTGCGGATATCGTCACCATCAGCGACAAGCTGTACGACATCCAGCTCGAACGCCGTGACGTTGAAAGCGCCCAGGCCCGTAGCCTACAACTGATCAGCACGTTGCTGGCTTTGCTGGTCGGCATCATTGCTGCCTGGGTAATTACCCGCCAGATCACTCGCCCGATCCAGGAAACCCTGGCCGTGGTGGAGCGCATTGCCTCCGGCGACCTGAGCCACAACATCCAAGTGACCCGTCGTGATGAACTGGGCGTGTTGCAACAAGGCATCCAGCGCATGGGCACCACCCTGCGTGAATTGATCAGCGGTATTCGCGACGGCGTGACCCAGATCGCCAGCGCTGCCGAAGAGCTGTCGGCCGTCACCGAGCAGACCAGTGCCGGCGTCAACAGCCAGAAGATCGAGACCGATCAAGTCGCCACGGCGATGCACGAAATGACTGCCACCGTGCAGGAAGTCGCACGCAATGCTGAACAAGCATCGCTGGCCGCTGCCGATGCCGATGGCCAAGCCCGCGCGGGCGACAAAGTGGTGGCCGAGGCCATCGCCCAGATCGAACGCCTGGCCGCTGAAGTGGCGCGCTCCACCGACGCCATGACGCACCTGCAACAAGAGAGCAACAAGATCGGCAGCGTGATGGATGTGATCAAGGCCGTGGCCGAGCAGACCAACCTGCTGGCGCTCAACGCCGCGATTGAAGCGGCGCGTGCCGGTGAAGCCGGTCGTGGGTTTGCCGTGGTCGCCGACGAAGTCCGTGGCCTGGCCCAACGCACCCAAAAATCCACCGAAGAAATCGAAGGCCTGGTGGCGGGTTTGCAGAACGGCACCCAACAAGTGGCCACTGTGATGAACAACAGCCGCAGCCTCACCGACAGCAGCGTCGAACTGACGCGCAAGGCGGGTGTGTCACTGGAAAACATCACCCGTACGGTGTCGAACATCCAGTCGATGAACCAGCAGATTGCTGCGGCGGCCGAGCAGCAAAGCGCCGTGGCTGAAGAGATCAGCCGCAGCATTGTGAACGTGCGTGATGTGTCGGAGCAGACCGCAACGGCAAGTGACGAGACGGCGAAGTCGAGTGTGGAACTGGCGCGTTTGGGCAGCCAGTTGCAGCAGATGGTCAGTCATTTCCGGGTTTAAAAAACCAAAAAGCCGCCTCGATTTAAGCCGAGGCGGCGCCACGTCTCAGACCTTACAGGTCATCAAAGCTGTCCCGCAGGAATGTCCACACGTGATAAACACGCAGGGCATTCACTACGAGGTTCCACGTACGTCGTGCAAACTTCGACATACTCGGCCCTCCTTGAGTTGGGCCTTACCTCCTGCGCACTTACCGGAACACGTGAGCCTTCAGACGCAGGTCGATGCGTCCTTTGAGGTGGCCGGGCTAATGGCCCTTCCGCATCAATCCGGCACGGATTACTAGCCCGTGGCGGTCGGTCCAGAATTCGCGCGCATACCCGGCTCACCTAAAAAGCGACAAACGCAGAACGGGGAAGATCCTAACCAACCTTCCCGTCTAAGGTGTGTCGAGCAGTGGTCAAATATCCAGTATCGCCTGATAGATTCATCGCAAGCTTTTGCAGTCAAATCAAGCAAGAGAAAGGATGCCTAAAGTAACCATGCCGGCCATCATTCCGTCTTGCGTGATGACATGACCAACGGTAGTATCCAACTGCGGGTCGATGCGTCTTTTGAGATAGCAACCCCAGCCGCAAACTGGGTTTGCAATAAAAAACCGCCCTACTAAGGCGGTTTTTTATTGCCTGCAATTTACCCATCAGCCCTCGCCTTCCTCAACAAACACCAGCCGATTCCCAAACGGATCACTGATGCTCATCTCCCGCGACCCCCACGGCGTTTCCTCAACCCCGGGCTTGGCATAACGGTAATCTTTGGCCAGCAACTGCTGCTGATACGCGTCCACCTCTTGCGCCTGAATCCGCACCGCCGACCCCGGCGAAGCATCGCCATGATGCTCGGACAAATGCAGCACACATTCGCCCAACGACACCTGCAAATACAACGGAAAATTCGCCTCGAAGCGATGCTGCCAGTCGACCTTGAACCCGAGGAAGTCGACGTAGAATTCCAACGCTTTGACCTCGTCGAAAATCCGCAAAATGGGGGTGACTTTTCCTAAGTGCATGGCGACAGCTCCGTGTATGAAAGCGCCCACTATAGAGACGAAAACCCACCACGCAAATCCCCATTGCGCGCCAGGAATCGCCCCGATCGCTGACCATTGGCCTGCCCATCGCTGTAGCTCAACACCCCGTTGATCCACACGCCATCAATGCCCTGTGCCGCACGCTGGGGCTCTTTGAAATCCGCCACATCGCGCACACTCAACGGGTCGAACAACACCAGATCAGCCCAATACCCTTCACGAATTTCGCCACGCTCGGCCAAGCCAAAACGCGCGGCCGACAGCCCGGTCATTTTGTGCACCGCCGTGTGCAGCGGGAACAACCCCACATCTCGGCTGAAATGCCCCAGCACTCTCGGAAACGCGCCCCACAACCGTGGATGGGGGAACGGGTCTTCCGGCAAACCATCAGACCCGACCATCGACAGCGGATGCGCGAGGATGCGGCGTACATCCGCTTCATCCATCCCGTAGTACACCGCCCCCGCTGGTTGCAGGCGACGTGCCGCGTCCAGCAGCGAAACCTCCCACTCGGCGGCGATGTCCTGCAAATCGCGCCCGCCGACTTCCGGGTGTGGCGTCGACCACGTGATGGTGATGCGAAATGCATCGGTGACCTGCTTGAGGTCCAGCGTCGAGGAGCTGGCCGCGTAGGGGTAGCAATCACAGCCCACTGGATGGTTTTTTGCAGCCAACTCCAGTGATGCCAACAGCTGCGGACTACGCCCCCAGTTACCCGCGCCGGCACATTTGAGATGAGAAATAATCACCGGCACCTGGGCATGTCGGCCAATCAGGAAGGCCTCGTCCATCGCCTCCAGCACCGGTTCAAATTCGCTGCGCAAGTGGGTGGTGTACACCGCACCGAAGGCCGTCAGTTCCTCACTGAGTTGCAGCACCTCATCGGTCTCGGCATTGAACGCGCTGGCGTAGGCCAGGCCTGTGGATAAACCCAGAGCGCCGGCTTCCAGGCTTTCTTGCAACTGCACACGCATGGCGGCGATTTCATTCGGCGTGGCGGTACGGTGCAGATCGTCCATATGGTTGCTGCGCAGCGCTGTATGGCCGATCAACGCCGCAACGTTGACCGCCGGATGGGCACTTTCCACGCCAGCGCGGTAATCGGCAAAACGCGGGTAAGCAAAGGCCTCACGCTTGCCCAGCAGGTTCATCGGGTCCGGCGGATCTGTGCGCAACGTCACCGGCGAGGCGCTGATGCCGCAGTTGCCGACGATCACCGTGGTCACGCCCTGGCTGAGCTTGGGCAGCATCTGTGGGTGGCGGATCACCACGGTATCATCGTGGGTGTGCACGTCGATAAAACCGGGTGCCAAGACGCGGCCATTCGCATCGATTTCATGCTCGGCGTGCGCGGTCGCAAGATCGCCGATCGTCTCGATACGCCCGCCGCGCAGCCCTACATCGGCGACGTAGCCCGGCGTGTTGCTGCCATCAATGATCAGCGCCTGGCGAATCAGCGTGTCGTACTTCATATCAATCTCCAAGCGGCAGGCTATCGGGGCCGCCGCGATAATCGTCCAGGGCCAGCTTGATCCGGCGCAGGCGTTCCTGGTTGTCGTCCGGCATGGCCAGCGCAAGCTCAGTGGCGAGCAGGTCGATGGCCAACAGCATTCCGTAGCGCGCGGCGGTGGGCTTGTAGATAAAACTGGTTTCGGCCGGTTGCAGCGGCAATAACACGTCCGCCAGCTGAGCCAGCGGTGAATCGGCCAAGGTGATGGCGACGATGGGCGCATCGTAGTTGCGCGCCAGCCTCACCACGTCCAACAACTCGGGCGTGAGGCCGGAGAGCGAGCAAACAATCAGCGCATGCTCAGGGCCCAAGGTCGCGGCCGTTACACGCATCATCACCGGGTCGCGGCAGGCGGCAATCGGGTAACCCAGGCGTACCAACCGCACCTGCAACTCTTCACTGCACAAGCTCGACGGGCCGCCCATGCCGAATGCATGGATCATCCGCGCCTTGCCCAGCAGGCTGACCGCATCGACGAAACTCGCCTGGTTAAAACCTGACAGGTGCTGGCGCAACGTTAATTCGATATCGCTGAGAATCTGCCGATGAAAGGCCGACTGCTCCGGCAACCCCGCAGGGTCCAGAAAGCGGCTGCCCACCCCGCTGGCCTGCGCCAATTGCAGGCGCAAATCACGCAAGTCGCGGCAACCCACGCTGCGCGCAAAGCGCGACAAGGTCGCCGTGCTGACCTCGGCGCGTTGTGACAACTCTTCCAGGCTGGCCGACGCTGCAAAGCCCACGTCATCAAGCATCAGCTTGGCGATACGCCCTTCGCCGGCGCTGAAGGAATCCTGGCGGGCGCGGATCTGGTAGAGGATGTCCATGGGGGCTCCGGGTTACAAAATGCAGCTCATAAAATAAGAGACAGTCCATACGTAAGACCGAAGGCGACCACCGAAATCAGCGTCTCCAATACGGTCCAGGTCTTGAAGGTCTGGATCACCGTCATATTGAAGTATTCCTTGATCAGCCAGAAGCCGCCGTCGTTGACGTGGGAAAAGATCACCGAGCCCGCACCGGTAGCCAGCACCAATAATTCAGGGTGTGGATAACCCAAGCCCATGGCGACGGGCGCGACCACACCGGACGCCGTCGTCATGGCCACAGTGGCCGAGCCCGTGGCGATGCGCATCAACGCGGCAAACAACCAGCCCATCACCAGCGGCGACAAGTGAAAGGCATGGGCCAGGCCGAGAATTTCATTGGTCACGCCCGCGTCCACCAGGATGCGATTCAAACCGCCGCCCGCGCCCACCAACAAGGTGATGCTGGCGGTCGGGGCGAGGCATTCGTTGGTGAACTTGAGGATCGCTTCGCGGTTGAAACCCTGGGCCAGGCCCAAGGTCCAGAAGCTCACCAAAGTCGCCACCAAGAGGGCGATTACCGAGTTGCCGATAAACAACAGGAACTGGTTAAAAGCGGTGCCTGGGGTGGAAATCACATTGGCCCAGCCGCCAATCATCATCAGCACCACCGGCAACAGGATGGTGCCCATGGTCAGCGCAAAGCTCGGCAGACGGGTGCGCGGTTCGCGGTCGATAAACTGGCGTTCCAGCGGGTTTTCCGCCGGCAGGTGAATGCGCGGCACGATGAACTTGGCGTACAGAGGGCCGGCGATGATCGCCGTGGGAATACCGATCAGAATCGCATACAGCACGGTCTGCCCCACCGACGCGTTATACGCCAGCACCGCCATCATCGCCGCCGGGTGCGGCGGCACCAGCGCATGCACCACCGACAAACCGGCGACCATCGGCAGGCCGACCATCAGGATCGACACCCCAACGCGCCGCGCCACGGTAAAGGCAATCGGTACCAGCAACACAAAACCGACCTCGAAAAACAGCGGCAGCCCCACCAGGAAGGCGATACACACCATCGCCCAATGCGCATTGCGTTCGCCAAAGCGGTTGATCAGCGTGCGCGCCACCTGCTCGGCGCCGCCGGACTCGGCCATCATCTTGCCGAGCATGGTGCCCAGCGCAACCACCAGGGCGATATGCCCCAGGGTTTTACCGACACCCGCTTCGTACGAGCCCATGATGGTGTCCGCCGGCATGCCGGCCATCAGCGCCAGCCCGATGGACACCAAGGTGATGACAATAAACGGGTTGAGTCGATAACGTGCAATCAGCACGATCAATGCAATGATGGCGATGGCAGCGTATGCCAACAGCCCCAAGCCCAGTGGTGCGGCCATGCGGTACTCCTTGGAAAGGGTCACGTCGAATTGGTTGTGAAACTCATAAATCATTACCAAGTTTAATTTTCAATTTTTATGAAAGTAATTTTCGCCCACAGATAAGCGCTGTCGCTTTGGGGCATGCCCAGCGCCAGCTCATGAAAATCCGGGGGGTGTTCTTACATGAAGTTTTGTTGCGCGCAGAAACTCAACTGCCGAGGCCGAGTCTCAGAGGGCAGCCCAACTTTCGATCAGGAATCCTCACAATGAATCGCAAAACCCTTCTTGTGCCTTTCGCCGCCAGCGCGCTGTTGCTGGCCTTGTGCAGCAACGCGGCGGCCGCCGAGAATGCGGCGCTGAAAAAATGCATGGACGGCGCCAACACCACCGCCGACATGGTCAATTGCAACGCCAAAGAAGCCAAGGTGCAAGATGAGCGCCTGAACAAAGCCTACAAAACTGCCCTCGCCGCCCAGGACGGCGACCGCAAGCAGCAATTGCAGGATGTTCAGCGCCTGTGGATCAAATACCGCGACGCCAATTGCGCCTTCGCAGGCTCAGCCACTGGCGGCACCATCGACCAAGTCAACGGCGCCGGCTGCCTGCTGGACATGACCCAGACCCGCGCCCAAGAGCTGGAAGACCTGGTCGGGCCGTAATCAGTTACTCATGATGCACCCGGGCGCGCTTGAGCAACTTCTTGCAGCGCTCCGACAAATGCAGCACCCGCAGATGTTTCCCCGCCTTGCTGTAACGCTCACGCAGGGTCATCAGCGCGGCAATCGCGGAGTAGTCGACAAAGCTCAGGTGACGGCAATCCAACGTCACCTCGGCCGGGTCATTGGCCGGGTCGAACTGGTTCAGGAACGGCGTGGTCGAGGCAAAAAACAGCGTACCGTGCAGGCGATAGAGCTTGCTGCCATCGGCTTCCAGATGCTCATCGGCGTACAACTCACGCGCCTGTTGCCAGGCAAAATTCAGCGCCGCAATCACAATGCCGCACAGCACCGCCGTGGCCAGGTCGGTGAACACCGTGATCACCGTCACTGCCAGAATCACCAGCACGTCATTGACCGGCACTTTATTGATCACCCGCAACGACGCCCAAGCGAAGGTCTGCTGCGACACCACAAACATCACCCCCACCAGCGCCGCCAGCGGAATCCGCTCAATCAGCGGCGACAGAAACAGAATGAACAGCAGGATCATCACCCCGGCAAACACCCCGGAGAAGCGCCCGCGCCCGCCGGAGCTCAAGTTGATCACGGTTTGCCCGATCATCGCGCAACCGCCCATGCCACCGAACAGGCCCGAGACCATATTCGCCGCGCCCAGCGCGACGCTTTCGCGGTCGGGGTAGCCACGGGTCTCGGTGATTTCGTCGGTAAGGTTCAGGGTCAGCAGGGTTTCCAGCAGGCCAACCATCGCCATCAGGAACGCATAGGGCGCGATGATGCCCAGGGTTTCCAAAGTCCAGGGGATTTGCGGCAGTGCGAAGGTTGGCAGGCCGCCGGCGATGTGGGCCATGTCGCCCAACGTCCGGGTCGGCAGGCCGAGCAGGTACACCGCCAGGCCAACACCGAGGATCGCCACCAAGGCGGGCGGCACGGCGCGGGTCAGGCGCGGCAGCAGGTAGACAATCGCCATGGTCGCCGCGACCAGGCCGGTCATCACGTATAACGGTGTGCCGCTGAGCCAGCTTTCACCGCTTTTGAAATGCTCCAGTTGCGCCAAAGCGATGATAATCGCCAGGCCGTTGACGAAGCCGAGCATCACCGGGTGCGGCACCATGCGCACCAGCTTGCCCAGGCGCAGCAGGCCGAACGCAATCATGATCAGCCCGCCGAGCAATACCGTCGCGAGCAAGTACTCCACGCCGTGTTGCACCACCAGTGCGACGATCACCACCGCCATCGAGCCTGCCGCGCCGGAGACCATGCCGGGCCGGCCGCCGAACAATGCAGTGAGCGTGCAAATGATAAAGGCGCCGTAGAGCCCCATCAGCGGGTTGAGGTGGGCGACCAAGGCGAAGGCGATGCATTCGGGCAGCAGAGCAAAAGACGTGGTGAGGCCGGCCAGGGCATCGGCGCGCAGACGGGTGAGGTTCATGAGGTACCAGGGCGTTGCGGGGAATAAGGCGGGGAATGGTACGGAATTGCGGTGGGCGGGGCCAGTAATGTGTAACAACAAGTGAACCGAGTTGCCGCTATCGCAGCATAGGTATCTACGCAACTTTTTGTGTTGCTTTAAGCCTGTGAGGGGGTTAGGTAGATTGAGTACATATCCGTTGCTGCGGTAACGGCTTCGTATGGTTCCGCCCTTACGGCGGGTCACTTTTGGAAAAGAGCCCCAAAAGTAACCAAAAGGGCTCTT